>SAAR01000020.1 GCA_009916335.1 Erysipelotrichia bacterium
GTTTTATCATCTGCTTTTCCTTGTTCATTACGATGTAATGAAACGATTAAGCCTTTTACTTCCACATCTGCTTGTGCTTTAATAATAGGAAATGTTTCTTCAATGGATTTACCAGAAGTGGTTACATCTTCAATAATGATGACACGATCTCCATCTTTTAATTTCGTTCCTAATAAAATCCCTGTATCACCATGATCTTTGACTTCTTTACGATTAGAACAGTAACGAATTTCTTTACCATACAACTCTGAAATCGCCATTGTTGTGGCAACAGTTAAAGGAATTCCTTTATACGCAGGTCCAAACAACACATCAAAATCTAAACCGTAGTTGTCATGGATTGCTTTTGCATAATATTCCCCTAGTTTTCTTAGCTGTGAACCACTTACATAGGCTCCAGCATTCATAAAGAATGGTGATTTACGTCCACTTTTTAATGTGAAGTCCCCAAATTTAAGCACTTCACTTTCAACCATAAAGTCGATAAATTCTTGTTTATATTGTTCCATATACACTCCTTATTGCATCATTGCTTCAATATCTAAATAGGTCTGTTGAGGATTAGCGCTTTTTGTAATACTTCTTCCTACCACAATATGATCACAACCTTCTGCTTTTGCAAAAGCTGGTGTTGCTACACGTTTTTGATCATCTTTTGTATCATCACTCAAACGAATTCCAGGTGTTACCGTTAAGAAATCATGTCCACAAGCTTCATGAATTGCTCTTGCTTCATGAACACTGCACACCACTCCATCAAGTCCTGCTTCCTTAGCGTTTTTTGCATATTTAATCACACAATCAAGTACTTCCCCTTCAATGCCTAATTCATGATTCATTGCTTCTTTTGATGTACTTGTTAACTGTGTTACACCAATACATAAAGGACGTTTTCCACTTGTTGCCCCTTCGTTTAATCCTTCCACAGCTGCTTTCATCATCGCAATCCCACCAGCACAATGTAAATTAACAATGTCTACATCTAATTTCGCTAAGTTTTTCATTCCACCTTTTACAGTATTTGGAATGTCATGCAATTTTAAATCTAAGAAAATGTGATGTCCTAATGCACGCACTTCTTTCACAATATCTAATCCACATGCATAGGTTAATTCTAAACCGATTTTCACATAAATTGGTTCATTAAATCCTTTTAAAAAATCCATTACTTCTTCTCTTGTTGAAAAATCTAACGCTACAATTGTTTTATTCATTATTTGTGGCTCCTTCCAATTGCTTCTTCTATATTATTAAATCCATACTTGGCTAAAGTGGCAGGTAATTGTTCGATAATTGTCTTACATACATAAGGATCAACAAAGTTTTGCATACCGACTTCGACTGCACTTGCTCCTGCTAATAAAAATTCTACGACATCATCTGCACAAGTAATTCCTCCAACCCCAATAATTGGTATATTCACTGCTTGGTATACTTGATAAACCATGCGTATCGCAACAGGTTTAATCGCTGGACCACTAAGTCCTCCTGTAAGATTCGCTAATACAGGTTTCTTTGTCTTTAAATCAATACGCATTCCCATTAACGTATTAATTAACACTAATCCATCCGCTCCTGCTTCTTCCACAGCCTTTGCAATTTCAACAATATCACTCACATTTGGTGATAGTTTTACATAGACAGGTTTACTCGCTGCTGCCTTCGCCATTCTAGTAACATTTGCAGCTAATGCAGCCTTTGTCCCTAGACCGATTCCTCCATGTTTTACATTAGGACAGGAAATGTTAAGTTCATATGCTTTTACAGTGGGATCATCATTTAACTTTTTAATAACCTCGATGTAATCTTCTTCACAAGCACCTGCCACATTCGCAATGATTTCTGTATCAAATTGAGCTAACCATGGTAATTCTTTTGCTTTAATCACATCAACGCCAGGATTTTGCAAACCAATGGCATTTAACATACCACTTGGTGTTTCTGCAATTCTTGGGGTTGGATTCCCATAGCGTTTTGCTGGGGTGGCACTTTTAATCGCAATCCCACCTAAGATACTTAAATCATAAAACTGGGCATATTCTCGACCAAAGCCAAAACAACCACTCGCAGGAATAATTGGATTTTTTAAATTTAATCCTGGCAATTTCACTGCAATATTCATTATAGCCCCACCTTTCCAATTTCAAATACAGGTCCTTCTTTACAAATACGATAGTAGATTTCATGATCTTTTTTATCTTTGCATACACAACCCATACAAGCACCAATCCCACACGCCATTCTCGCTTCAAAAGAAGTATACCCTTTTGTATAAACTTCTTCTAATGCTTTTAACATTGGCATCGGTCCACAAGAATATAAGAAATCATTTGTAATATGATGCTCTTTAATGGCATCTAATACCGTTCCTTTAATACCATAGCTCCCATCTATTGTCGCAACACTTACATGGCAGCCTAAATCTTTGAATGCTTGTTCATAGAAAACACTTGCTTGCTCATTAAAACCTAAGACAACTTCTACATCTTTATGTAACATACGATAGCGTTTTGCGACTTCGTATAGTGGAGGAACACCAACTCCTCCACCAACAATCAAAATATGATCGATCTCTTCATGAATAGGAAATGGATTTCCTAAAGCACCAATGACATCTAATGTATCTTGTACTTTCACTTGCGATAATTTCTTTGTGCCATCACCAACCACTTTATAAACAATCGTATAAGTATTTTCATCAATCGAAGAAATACTAATTGGTCTTCTTAGCGTATAACCATCAACTTTAATATTCACAAACTGTCCTGGTTTCATTTCTTCACTTAAGGTAGAAGAAATAACCATCTGATATGTATCTAATGCAATCAACTCATTCTTAATGACAATTCCTTTATCCTCTCGCATATTAATTCTCCATTTCATTCATTGAAACAGCACTAAAGCTTTGTGCTTCAATGACTTTTAGAATCGCATCTGCTGTATCTAATGAAGTTAAACATGAAATTCCATTTTCAGCCGCAAAACGACGAATTAAGAAACCATCTTTCGCTGCCCCTTTATCTTGCGACATAGTGTTGATGACATAGTTGACTTTCCCTTTGATGATTAAATCAATGACATTACATTCATCTTCATTCACTTTGCTAACTTCTTCTACATGGACACCATTTTCTCTTAAAAATTTACAAGTACCACTAGTCGCATAAATACCATAACCAATGTCTTCAAAACGTTTCGCTAAAGGTAATGCTTCTTCTTTATTGCTATTAGCAATCGTCATTAATACACTACCATGTGTTGGCACTTTAATCCCACTAGCAATCATCGCTTTGTATAATGCTTTTTCAAGGGTTGCATCACCACCTAATGCTTCTCCTGTGGATTTCATTTCAGGTCCTAATGTTGTATCTACACTTCTTAACTTCGCAAAAGAGAAGACAGGTGCTTTTACAAACACACGTTTCTTTTCAGGATACAATCCTTCATGGTAACCTTGTTCAATTAATGATTGCCCCATAATCGCTCTTGTTGCTAAATCTGCCATCGAAATACCTGTAATCTTCGATAAGAATGGGATCGTTCTACTACTACGAGGGTTTACCTCTAATACATACACATTATTTTGTTTATCTACGATAAATTGGATATTGAATAAACCGATAAAATGGAATCCTTTTCCAATCCGAATCGTATAATCAACAATCGTATCTTTCACTTGTTGTGTTAATGTTTGTGTTGGATATACAGAAATAGAGTCCCCAGAGTGTACCCCTGCTCTTTCAATATGTTCCATAATACCTGGAATAAACACTGTTTCACCATCACAAATGGCATCTATTTCTACTTCTTTACCAACAATATACTTATCGACTAGAATTGGTGAATCATGCGTAATTTCCTTAATTGCATTCTTCATATACTTTCTTAAATCTTCATCGTTATGGACAATTTCCATCGCACGTCCACCTAAAACATAAGAAGGTCTGACCAATACAGGATAGGTGATACGATTTGCAATGTCTAATGCTTCCTCTACTGTAAGTGCAGTTTCTCCCTTAGGCTGAGGAATATCTAATGTATGTAGCATTGCCTCAAACTCATAACGATCTTCTGCTTTATCAATATTTTCTAAACTAGTTCCTAAGATATTCACGCCATGCTCAACTAACTTATCTGCTAAGTTAATAGCAGTTTGTCCACCAAATTGCACAACCACACCCATTGGTTTTTCTAAGTCGATGATGTGCATAACATCTTCACATGTCAATGGTTCAAAGTACAGCTTATCACTAATAGAGAAATCAGTAGATACCGTTTCTGGATTGTTATTAATAACAATCGCTTCATAGCCTGCTTCTTTTAAAGTCATTACACAGTGTACCGTTGCATAATCAAACTCTACCCCTTGTCCAATACGAATCGGTCCAGAACCTAATACGATTACCTTTTGTTTATCACTTCTGATACTTTCATTTTCCTGTAAGTAAGTAGAATAGAAGTAAGGAGTACTACTTTCAAACTCACCAGCACATGTATCTACCATCTTATAGACAGGAATAATACCATTTACTTTACGCAAGTCATAAATGTCCTTTTCTTTTTGGTTCCATACACGAGCAATGTAAGAATCGGCGAATCCATATTTTTTCACTTCTTTTAATACTTCAATATCATTCACATTTGCTTTTAATTTCTGTTCTAATTCATAAATATGTACTAATTTATCAATAAAGAATGGATCAATGTTCGTAAACTCATGAATGGCTTTTGTTGAAACACCTAAACGAATTAACTTCATAATCGCATACAATCTTTCATCATCATGTTGACGAACTTTCTGCCATAATTCTTCTTCACTATCTGGCAAATCTTTTAATTCGATATGATCAACCTTCATTTCAATAGAACGAATGGCTTTTAATAAACTCTCTTCAAAGTTTCTACCTAGTGCCATCACTTCCCCAGTTGCTTTCATTTGTGTTCCTAAACGGCGATCAGCACTTTGGAATTTATCAAATGGGAAACGTGGTAATTTTGTTACAATGTAGTCAATGCTTGGCTCAAAACATGCATAACTTGATTTTGTTACAGGATTAATAATTTCATCTAATGTTAATCCTAATGCTGTTTTAGCCGCTAATTTAGCAATTGGATACCCTGTTGCTTTACTTGCTAAAGCACTACTTCTTGATACACGAGGATTTACCTCAATGACATAATATTCAAATGAATCTGGGTGTAAGGCTAATTGTACATTACAACCTCCACAGATTTTTAAAGCACGAATAATCTTTAATGATGAATTTCTAAGCATCTGATGCTCACGATCACTTAATGTTTGTGTCGGTGCAACAACAATACTATCTCCAGTATGGATTCCTACTGGATCCACATTTTCCATATTACATACCACAATGGCATTGTCATTGTTATCACGCATAACTTCATATTCAATTTCTTTATAACCAGCAATACTTTTTTCAATTAAACATTGCGTAACTGGCGATAGTTTTAAACCATTTTTTGTAATATCCATTAATTCTTCATCACATTGAGCGAAACCTCCACCAGTTCCTCCTAGTGTAAAGGCAGGACGGACAACAACTGGATACCCTATTTCTTTGGCAAATGCCAATGCTTCCTCAACCGTATGGACAATTGTACTCTCAGGAATCGGTTCACCAATTTCAAGCATTAATTCCTTAAACTTTTCTCTATCCTCTGCTTTTTCAATCGCTTCTAATTCTGTCCCTAAAATTTCAACACCATTTGCTTCTAAAACACCTGCATTCGCTAATTCTACCACAAGATTTAATCCTGTCTGTCCACCTAATGTTCCTAAAATAGCGTCTGGTCTTTCTTTATGAATAATGCGACTTGCAAACTCAACCGTTAATGGTTCAATATACACTCGATCTGCAACAGCTGTATCTGTCATAATCGTTGCTGGATTAGAGTTGACTAATACGACTTCATAACCTTCTTCCCGTAGGGATTGACATGCCTGTGTTCCTGCATAATCAAATTCCGCAGCCTGTCCAATAATAATCGGTCCTGAACCAATCACCATAATTTTCTTAATATCTTGTCTTTTTGGCATAATTATTTACCCTCCTTGAAATCTTCAATCATTTTATAGAATTGATCGAATAAATAGTTTGCATCTTCTGGTCCTGAACTTGCTTCTGGGTGGTATTGCACAGAAAACAATGGATATGTTTCATGTTTTACCCCTTCCACACTCTTATCATTTAAAGCACGATGTGTAACAACTAAACCTGTTCCTGCAAGTGATTCTTCTTCTACAGCATATGAATGGTTTTGTGATGTAATTTCTGTTTTTCCATTTGCTAGATTAATTACTGGGTGATTTCCTCCACGATGACCAAACTTCAATTTCATCGTATTCGCACCACATGCTAAACAGATTAATTGATGTCCTAAACAAATACCAAACATCGGTACTTTGCCCATTAATTTTTTAATTGTTTCAATGGCTTCTGGTACATCTTTTGGATCACCAGGACCATTGCTTAACATAATTCCATCTGGGTGTAAAGCCATAATATCTTCAGCTGTTGTGTCATAAGGAACAACCGTAATATCCATGCGACGTAAATTTAATTCACGCACGATGCCATTTTTTGCCCCAAAGTCCAATAAAACAATTTTATCGCCACGATTAGGAATTTGGAATGCTTTCTTAGTGGAAACGCATTCTACTTGATTGTTTGGCATTTTATAATCTTGTAGCATCTTAATTAATGCTTCTGTATCTGCACCCTCATCTGCCATAATGGCTTTCATCGTACCTGTTTTACGAATGATTTTGGTTAGCATTCGTGTATCAATATCAGCGATACCAGGAATATTCTTTAATGTTAAAAAATCATTTAATGTCATTTCACTACGCCAATTACATGGTTTCTCACAATACTCTCCTACGACAAAACCAAAGACAGCAGGATCAATACTTTCAAAATCATCACGATTGATTCCATAATTACCAATCATTGGATAAGTCATCATTACGATTTGTGAACAATAAGATAAATCGCTTAGTACTTCTTGGTAGCCCATCATACTTGTATTGAATACAATTTCACCAACCTGAAAGTGATCTCCACCAAAGCCAATACCTTCAAATACATGTCCATCTTCAAGGACTAACAGTCTTTTTCTATTCATTATGCTTTTTCTCCTTTATTTTCACAATATACAATTTTTCCATTTACCATACTCATAATCGCAAATCCCTGACATGCGACTTGATGGAATGGTGTGTTTTTTCCCATAGATACAAATTGATCTTTATCAATTAATTTTACTTCATCACTTAATACCACAATATCTGCATCATAACCCTCTGCTAATTTTCCTTTGTTAGTAAAGTGGAAACGTTTTGCTGGTTTTGTCGCAATAACATCTTGAAACTGTTCTAAAGTCATTCGTTTCTTCTTCACAAAGTTTGTATAAATCAAAGGAATACTTGTTTCTAATGCGACAATTCCAAATGGTGCTTTGTCCATTGCATTATTTTTTTCTTCCTCACTATGTGGAGCGTGATCATTTGCGATAAAATCAATCGTTCCATCTAGCAATCCTTCTATCAATGCGGCTCGATCTTCATTTGCACGAAGAGGTGGATTCATCTTATGATTCGTTGTTTCTACATCATTTTCACTAAGCAATAAGTGATGCGTTGTAACTTCTCCACTCACATCAGCCCCTAGTTGCTTATATTTTCTTAATAAATCAACACTTTCTTTTGCACTCATATGACAAATATGATATTTCGCACCAGTTTCTAACGCTAACTTTAAATCTCTTTCAATCTGTTTATATTCACATTCACTAGGAATACCAATCCAACCTTTGATTTTGTTTTGTTTTCCTTCATGGACACAAGCTCTTGGTTTACGATAATGCATATCCTCAGTATGAGCAACAATCATCACATCGTTTTCTTTCGCTTTTTTCATCGCTTCTAGCATCATATCTACTTGTTGTACACCAACGCCATCATCAGAAAAAGCGTAGATACCTAATTGTTTTAATGCTTTCATATCCACGATTTCATGTCCTGCCTCTTGCTTAGTAATACAAGCATAAGGAATGACATTGACGAAAGCATCTTGTTTGATTTTTGCTAAATACTGTTTCATCGTTTCCACATTGTCTGGATAAGGAATAACATTAGGCATCGCCATAATCGTTGTATACCCACCATGTGCCGCTGCCATGCTCCCTGTTTTAATCGTTTCTTTATGTGTATAACCAGGCTCCCTTAAATGTGCATGTACATCAATTCCACCAGCTATCACTAATTGTTCTTGTGCATCGTATGTATCACAATCTACTGCAATCAAATCAGCAATCCGCACAATTTTACCATCTTCAATTAAAATATCGACAATCTTTGTTTCATTCTCTTTTTCAATCACTCTTGCATTTTTAATTAGGTACATTATTTTCCTCCTAAAATGATTCATTGAATACTTTTTTAATCATCGCTTTTCTAACTAGTACACCATTTTCCATCTGTTTGAAAATTCTGGATTTAGGATGTTCTACTAAATCACTTGCAATTTCAACACCACGATTCACTGGTGCTGGGTGCATAATAATAGCATGCTTTTTCATTCTTGCAACACGTTCATGCGTTAATCCATACTTTGCTAAATATTCATCAGTTGTCATATTCATTGCCTTACTATGACGCTCATGCTGAATACGAAGCATCATTACTGCATCAGCCCATTCAATTGCTTCATCAAGTGGCATATATAGATCTTTACGATCAATCCAAAACTCAGGTCCACTAAAACGTACTTCTCCACCTAAGCGTTTCATTGTATCCACATTAGAATTAGCAACTCGAGAATGGTTAATATCCCCAACAATGACTAACTTAATATCTTTAAATGTTTTAAACTCCTGATAAATCGTAAGCATATCCAATAAACATTGACTAGGGTGATTTTCACAACCATCACCTGCATTAATAATAGAAATATTAATCCCTTCTAATTCCTTGAAGTATTGATCTTCACGATGACGAATGACCACTCCTTCATAACCGATCATCTCAAAGGTTTTCACTGTATCATATAATGTTTCCCCTTTTTTTGTAGAACTTGCTTCTGCCATAAAATCCACAACTTTACAACCTAATTGATGCTCTGCACTCGCAAAGGAATAATGTGTTCTTGTACTTGGCTCAAAAAAAAGATTCGCAATTAATCGAGGTTTTGATAATTGCCAATCTTTATGAGAACAGGAAAACGACATTGCATCATCTAAGATGCCCATGATTTCATCTATGGATAAATAATTCATTGTAAGTATACTGTTTTGATTCATTGAACAATCCTCCTATTTTTATAAAAAAAGGTCCATGCATACGCAAAAGGACCTTGTAAATGGTAGTTTTGTATCTCACCTTCATAACCTCTCTGGATTATTTTAAAGGACCTTTTTTTACTATTAATATGATACCAAGATTCATCAAAAATTTCAACAGAAATTTATACCATTTTCAAGTCCCTTATTTTCTCTTTTTAACACTTAAAAATAAATACCATTTTAAGCAACACATCATTCATTGATTAAAATTTATATGAACTGCAAGAAAAAAATTTGTTCATCACACAATACAATGATTGAAAATGCCGCATTTGCGTATATATACATTAAAACAGGTTAAAAATAGCACTATTACAATTGTATATACAGAAAAAATAAAGTATAATGAATTTGGTGATAAGATGAAAGATCTAACAAATTTGTGCAATGAAAAATATAAAATATTAGAATACCTTGAATTAAAAGAAGAATATATAAATGGAAAGCTTTTTACAAAAGCCTCTCAAGAAGAAATTGCCTCTAAAATGCAGATGAGTAAACATACGGTTGCTCGATATATTAAGGAATTAATTCAAGATCATTATTTATTGCCCATAGATCAAAAGGGTAAATATAAAATCACAAAAGAAGGACATTATGCTTTAGATATTCTAGGAAAGGATAAACGACTTCTTAAAGCTTCTCAATTTAAATGTGCCTCTTTTTTTGCAGGTGTTGGAGGTATTGATTTAGGATTTAAAAATATAGGATTTGAAACCATATATGCTAATGAATTTGATAAGAATGCTATTCAAACCTATGAATATAATTATGATTTAAAAGTAGATCACAGAGATATTCATGAAGTTGTTAATGATTTGAATAACCACATTGACCCTTTCAAACAAAAAAAAATCAATATATTATTAGCAGGATTTCCCTGTCAGGCATTCTCTATTGCTGGTTATCGTGAAGGGTTTGAAGATAAAAAAGGGCGAGGTGGATTGTTTTTTGAAGTGATGAAAATTATTCGCCAGATGAAGCCAGAAGTCGTATTTTTAGAAAATGTAAAAAATCTTGTTAGTCATGATCATGGGAAAACATATAAAATCATCAAAGAAGCATTAAAATCGGAACGTTATTATATTAAGGAATTAGTCATGAATTCAATGTTTTATGGTAATGTTCCACAAAATCGTGAAAGAATATATATTGTAGCTTTTAAAGATAAAAAAAAGAGAGAGCAGTTTCATTTCCCTTATCCTATAGAATTGGAAAAGAAGCTAAGTGATGTAATTGATTTTAAGCACAAAGTTGATGAACGATATTATTACACAGAAAAATTCAAACATTTTGATGAAATAAAAGATAAAATCACTAGTCAAAATACAGTTTATCAATGGCGTAGAGTATACGTTCGTGAAAATAAAAATAACGTATGTCCTACATTAACCGCAAATATGGGTACAGGAGGACATAACGTTCCTTTAATTCTAACTGATTATGGAATAAGAAAACTAACCCCTCACGAATGTTTTGCACTACAAGGGTTTAATGATGATTATAAACTTCCTCCTTATTTAGCAATCTCTCATTTATATAAGCAAGCAGGTAATTCTGTTTCTGTATCAGTTATTGAAAGAATTGCGAAAGAAATATTAAAAGTTCTTTAATTCTTTAAAGTAGAATCCTCTTCATGATGAGGATTCTACTTTTCATTATATAAATCATCATAAACTTGTGAGTCTGTGAAATCAACCATATAGTGATTATCATCTATTTTCTCAAATAAAACAGTATCGAAACCTTTTTCTTGTAACAATTCATAAGTTACTAATGTCCTTGGTTTTAATTGCAAAACATCTCGCAACAACCATTTACCTAACGCTTTATTAGGGTTTGACATAATTGCTTTCCCATTCTCCTGACAAACTTTTGCTTGAATATGTGTGCCATCTGGTAAGCGTAAATCAAAACTCACATCTTGAGGTGGAAAAAAGTCTTTATTTTGTATTCTCTCTCTATCCTTTTTATTAAAAGGAATATACACCTCATCAGGATTCCTTTTTCTACCTGCTGCATTCCAAATATTTAAACCACTTTTTTCTTCTACTTTATATCCTTTTTTTGTTTCATTAAATAATTTCAAAGCTAATTTTCTATTTACATTTTTCTTTTCTATCACTTCTAATGTATTGTAAACATCAGACATTTTAGGAAATATCATTTCTAAAAACGCAAACGGATCATTTATGATTTTAATTTTTATTTCATCTAGCAATTCTAAATCATCAAATAACATATATAACGTTGTTTTTGCTTTATTAAAATGATAAGTATGTTTTCCATCAGTAAAGTATATCGTATTCTTTCCATCTTTCTTTGGAATTCGTTTAATGTTAGGTACATCAATCATATCAAAAGAACATTCCTGAATATTCATTTGATCCTTTTCTCTAATGACAACATGATAGATCATCTGATCTAAACCATACATATTTTTTGTTGTTTTAATTCTTGAATTTCTAAATTTCGAAACCATTATAACAAGTTCATCATCAGAAAGTGCATCTAATTCTTTCTTTAATTTCCCAAATTCTGCTACCTTCTGCATGTTACTACCACTCCAAGTTTTTAGTCCAATTCCAATTTTTCCTTTAGAGGCATCTGCTGAACAATCATGTCGTGATAAATTAATTGCATCAAAACTTCTACAAAAACTGTTCTCGTGTGCTCGATAGTACAACATCACTGTTTTACTTTCTGAAAACAGATTTGATAATGATTCAATAATAGATAATATGTACTTATATGCTTCCTGCTTTTCTTTTTCCTGTTTCTCGTAGAACATATTTCCTCCCTGTGCGTATTCACTTTAAAAAGTAATGATTATTTACAATGCGTATAGTACATCTGCTACGCTTGCTTAAAAATAGCATGAATACACTGTACTCATTCTGATTATTAAGGTATCAACACCTGTCAATAACCTTATCTTCTCATACCTATCATCACTCACTAATTATGTTTTTTAAACAACATATCAAAAAAGCTAAATGCAACAAATAGTGAAATTATCCACCAAATGCATTTACATGTATATTTTAAAATATAAAAAGTTAAGATGAGCGGCCAAAACAAAAAATAAATAAACCACATATTTTCTACCCTTTCTTTATGAGTTCTAATTTTAAACCCAATTCAACTTTCAGTTGTGAATTTTCTTTTAACTCATAATTCATAAAAATAGCACTTAATTCATCTTCTGCATCAAAGAAATGGATGACTACATCATCATCTTGATTTTCATAATAATTAAATAATCCAGAACCTTTCACTGCTTTTATATCGTATATTCCTGCTTGATAATCTCTACCCTCATAATAATTACCTGGTAATAACTCCAATGTATTTTCTGTGTTCATATTCTTTTCCCCTTTTCTATTGCCTTCTTTTATAGAAGTCTTTTGTCCTTGTTCTTTTTGATTCACTAACTGTGTTTTCAATGCCATAATCTCATCACATTGTTGCTGAACTTGCAATTGACAAGCGATATAATTTTCATCACGTTCTAAAAAACGTCCGACTAAAAATTCTTGGTGTTTTCCAGCACTTACAATCACTAGTTTAACGTCAATCACATTCACTTTGTGTTCTATGGATTGATCCTCTACCCCCATTAACCAACCAGCAGGATTATCCATCATATCTTGATAAGCATACCCTTTAAAGAAATCATAATCAGCACCAAACTCAGTATCTGTGGCAACTGTATATAAACTTGTTTCCATATAAGCATCTTGTAGCTGCAATAAAGGAAATTGATAAAAATTCACTTTCAATTGATCCTTCTCGACACTAATAGATACGTTTTTATACCCTAACTGTTTATTAATTTTATTGTTTCTTTTTTCGTTTTTTGATTTAAATAGTCCCATTTTTTCTTCTCTCTTTCTTCTAATATCAAAATTAGATGAAAATAAACAATACCTTTTAATACCTCTATGATTATTTGCCCAAGCTCCAAATTATTAATAAAACCTTACTTTTTTTATTTTCACATTAACTATTTTTTTGAAAAGGTTTTCTAGTCTTTAATATAATTATTATAGTACGAATCTAAAAAAAAGGAAATATACATATGTGTATATCTCCTATTTAGAATCGCTTAAACAATCTTTTTCTCTGTTTCTGGATCAAAGAAGTGAATCTTACTTAAATCAAAAGTCAAATCTACACTATCATGTGCTTTTACTTCTAAACGAGCAGATACTTTCGCACTCATTGGTTGTCCTGCAACTTTTCCATGCAAGATGTATTCATGCCCTAATAATTCACTCACTTCTACAGCAAAGTTGAAATGTGCATCAGGATATGTATCCGCAACGATTCCTTCACCATGTAAATCTTCAGGACGAATACCCATCACCACTTTTTTCCCTTCATATGCTTTCATATCATCATGGAACATTTCAGGTACTTTAATCAAATTACCATTTAAATCAAAACCATGGTCATGATATGTTCCATATAAGAAATTCGTAGCTGGTGCTCCTACAAAGCTTGCCACAAACATATTCGCTGGATTATTGTAAATTTCACTAGGTGTTCCTATCTGTTGGATATACCCACCCTTCATTACAACAATACGGCTTGCCATTGTCATCGCTTCTGTTTGATCATGTGTTACATAGATGGTAGTTGCCCCAATACGCTCATGTAATTTAATAATTTCTGAACGCATCTGTACTCGTAGTTTCGCATCTAAGTTACTCAATGGTTCATCCATTAAGAATACTTTTGCATTTCTAACGATTGCTCTACCTAAAGCAACACGCTGTCTTTGTCCACCTGATAATGCTTTTGGTTTACGATCTAAATATTGCTCAATTTCTAAAATTTTAGCCGCATCTTTCACACGACGATCAATTTCTTCTTTTGCTGTTTTTTTAATTTTTAAACCGAATGCCATATTATCATAAACACTCATATGTGGATATAAAGCATAGGATTGGAAAACCATTGCAATATCACGATCTTTAGGAGCAATATCATTAACTAATTTATCGTCAATGTATAATTCTCCACTAGTAATGTCCTCTAATCCTGCAATCATACGCAATGTTGTACTTTTTCCACACCCACTAGGTCCTACAAAGACAATAAACTCTTTATCTTTGATTTCTAAATTGAAATCAAATACTGCCTGTACATTATTATCATATATTTTATTTATATTCTTAAGTAACAAATTCGCCATAATTCCCTCCTACTTATATCTTTTGTTATAGGCAAACAAAACGCCAATAATACCAGCTAACCCAACTAGCTCTGTAATCAAACCAGGATACCCAACATTTTTTTGACCGACAAAGATCAAGACGATGGATACAATAAAGACAGTAGCCATAATTATATTTTTTACTGTGTTATTCATATAATTTCACCACCCTTAATCTTTCAATCCGCCCAATGTCATACCCTGCGTTAATTTTTTCTGTACCATAATATACAGAATTAAAGTAGGAAGCATAACAATGACAAGTCCTGCATACATCATTCCATATTCCGCTTTTCCTCTTGATGCCTGCATTAAGTTCATCAAACCAACAGGTAATGTTTTACTAGCTCCTGGCATCAGTGTTAAAGCGATGATATATTCATTCCAAAACGACAAGAAATTAAATAAAATAATGGTAATAATACTTGGTTTAGCCATTGGTATCATTACTTTAATCATTGTTTTAAAATAACCACAACCATCAATCAAAGCAGCTTCTTCATACGCTGATGGTAATGTTTTAAAATACCCACTAAGTAAATATACGGTGAATGGAATTGCCGTAGAAGCATAAACGACAGCCAATACTACAATATTATTTAAGAATAGTTCCCCACCAAATAAATCATAAATTACATTATCCCAATCCAATAACATCAAGAAAATTGGTACAACAATATAATTTACATTAATAAACAATCCTGCCATCATTAATGTATTTAAAAATTTTCTACCCTTGAATTTAAAACGTGCCAACACATAAGAAGCAGGTAAAGCGACAACTAACAAAATTAATAACCCCAATGCTGTGGCAATAATAGAATTTAAAAAATACTCAGCCATATTTGCTTTTTCAAAAGCATCAATAAAATTTTGAATATGTACACCTAGCGGCATTGCCCAAGGACTACCATAAAATTCTGAATTTTGTTTGATGGAAGCTAGAAATACCCAGCCAACTGGAATAATGATGGAAATTGCTAAAGTAATTAAAGCAACATAAATAAATATTTTATATAAACGATCTCCATGATCCTTTTTTTCTTTCTTTTGACTCATATCCATCACCTCCTAAAATTCTAGAACATCACGTTCTGTTGCTTTATTAACTAATGCACTTAATATAAATGAGAAAATAAAGACAACAACACCAATCGCCATTCCATATCCATAGGAAGCATTATTATACGCCTGTTTATACATATAACTCAATAGTGTTTCTCCACTTCCGCCAGGTCCACTACCAAATACTTTAATAAATAGGAAACTTAAATTAATACAGCTGATAATAAAGAATGTTAATGTAGTTCTTATATTATCCCATACAAGTGGTAATGTGATTGAGAAAAACTGTCTTATTTTTCCTGCTCCTTCTAAAGCAGAAGCCTCATATAGATGTTCAGGAATAGAACTCATACTAGCCATATACATAACCATATAATAACCAATTCCTTGCCAAATCATTGCTCCAGCAATCGAATACAAGAAGGTTCCTTCATCACCTAAGAATTTAATGGTTTGCCAACCTTCACCATTAAATAATGATAGAATCGAATTAATTAAACCATTTTCAGATGGATCATAAATAGCTGTAAAAATAGAAGCGATAACGACAACCGACAAAATGTTTGGTATATAAAATATAATTCTAAAGAAATTTTGTCCCTTAATCTTTTCCCTAACTAATATACTAGCAAATAGAATTGCTAATGCCAATGTAACAATGGTTACAATAGCGATAATGAATACGGTATTCTGTGCTGCTCTTACAAAATTTGGATCTTGAAATGAAATCGAAAAATTATTGAATCCAACAAACTCTTTGTTTGCTGATAATCCACCCCATTTTAGTGATGACATCCAAAACACATTTAGTGTTGGCAAAATCATAAACACTGTAAATAGAAGAATTGCAGGAGTCAGACAGATAATGATAAATCTTCTTCTTTCCTTTTTCTTGTTCATAAATGTACCCCAACTCTTTTTTTAAAATAGCGGTGCTTTCGCCACCGCTATTTTACATTTCTTATTAATTATACACGATTTATGACTTATTTGTCATATTTCTTAACAGCTTCAATAACTGCATTGTACCAGTCATCTACACTCTTAGTTTTATTAACAACTTCATTTACTGTGTTATATAAAATACCTTCAGCACTTGTTAAATCAACACCTTCAATTGCTTCAGTAGCAGCGAATCCAACTGCGTTAGCTTTTGCTCCATTGTCATATACACTGTAGTAAAGCTTATTAGCATCTTTGTCATCCATCATACTAGAAGCCGTTTTGATAGGCATAACCGCTCCACCATTTTCGTAGAAAATTTTAGCAGCTTCATCAGAGTAACAGAATGCGATGAATTTTTTAGCTAAGTCAGCATTTTTTGCTTTGCTAGGTACCCACATTTGTTCTGTGAATGTAGTTGAATAAGCATCTCCATCAGCACTTACTTTAGGTAATGCTGTGAATCCCCATTCAAATCCATCAGCTCTTGGAGCTTCTTCCATTTCACCTGGTAACCAAGTTCCATTAGGAACAAATAATGCTTTATTGTCTAAGATTAATTGTTGGTTTTTAGTAAATCCTTCTTTGTTCGCATTCGCAACTGTGTTTGCTTCTGTGTAATTCGCTAATTTACCAACGATTTCAAATGCTTGTTTTACTTCTGGTAAAGCCCAAGCTTCTGAATCATAGTTCATTAATTTAGCATATACTTCTGGTCCTGCTGTTTCGTTTAACAATGCAGAGAAGAATGCGTCAAAGTAACCTGTTGTTGGGTATGTAAATAATGCAATACCTTCCGCAGCAGCTTTATCACCTAAAGCCCACATTTCATCCCAAGTTGTTGGTACTTCCCAACCTTTTTCTTTAAATAATCCAGCGTTGTAGAATAATCCACATGGTCCATAGTTAATTGGAGCTAAGTATAATTTTCCATCTGCATATGGACTAGCAGTTAATGATTCTGTCATACCACCGATTAATTTATCAGCAACTGTTGTATCTTCACTACCAGCTTTTTCTTTTAATACATCACTAATATCAAGAATTTGTTTTTCACTAACCATTGTGTCAGTTAATCCACCTTCAGCACCAATTGATAAGTAAACTAAATCTGGTACATCTTTTCCTGATGTTAATACTGGACGTAATGTATCAGCAATGTTTTTTTCCATTGTTAATTCCACATCAACGTCATTTGCCTTTTTAAATGCCTCTACTACTTTCTCCCAGCCTTTAGTGCCGTATCCACCATTTAGACCAGAGATTTTTAAGTCAGCTTCTTTTTTACCACTACCACATGCGGCAAGTGATAACGCCATGAAACTAACCAAAGCTAATGATAATAACTTTTTCATATTGTCCTCCTCGTTATCTCACATCTCTTACGGTTTAATCATATAACATAGTAAACGCTTTCACAATCTTAAATATTGTCTTTTTTTTTATATATCTTGTCATTCATCAAATTGAACAATATTTCAAATTTTATGTTGACTTTATATGTTTTTGTGCTATTCCTTTCCCTTTTATTTTTTAGAAAAAATTAACGCCGTTTACTGTAAAATATTATTGATTTTACTGAAAGTGATCCACCTTTTTTCATTGAATGCTATTTCTATTTTTCTTCACACCTTCACACTCCCCATAGCTAAAGCAAGGGGGTTTACAGGCAAATTTCATAAAAAATCCGTTTTACTCTTAAAACTTGTGTGTACTTTGTGAGTGAGATATACTATCTTATCTCATAACTTAAAAAGTAGTTTAATCAAAATTGCGAGATGTTTCATGCTTATCTTCTTCCTGACATAATTGATACGCCATGTTCATTAACTTTTTCATATGTTCACTTAAATACTTTTGTGAATGCCAAATCATATACCAACTACTACTATACTCATGCTTTGCGAAAGGTTTACTTACTAAGTCTTTTTGTTTTACATCTATTAAAGAAGATGGCAAAACAGCAATCCCTAAATTACGCTGTAAAAATTCAGTGATTACTTCATTGCTAACACTTTCGAGTAATGGTGTTACATGCACATTATCTAACGCAAAAATAGCGTCGATTGCATCACGACTAGCACTCCCCTTTTCACGACATAAGAAAGGATACTTACTTAAATCCTCCACCTGAATCATTTGTTTACTAGCAAGTGGGTGAGTCGCATGCATGACTACCAATAAAGTATCTTCCCATATTTTTTGTTTTTGAATATTTTTTGCTTGTGGTTTTCCTTCCACAAAGGCAAAATCAATCTTATGATCGAGAATGTCCTGTTCAATATTACTAGCGTTGCGTACCTTTACTTTCATTTGCACATTCGGTAAACTTTTTTGAAAATGAGCCATTAAGCTAGGTAGTAAGCAAGTGGCTATACTAATACTGCTACCAATATGAATTTGCTCATGATCTTTCCATTCTTGGACTTCCATACCAATGTTTTCAAAACTGGAAACAAACGCTAAAGCATGTTGATAAAACTGATCCCCATAATAAGTAGGATAAATTTTACGACCAATTCTTTCAAATAACTGAATCTGATATTCTCTTTCTAATTCTTTGATTGCCAATGAAACGGAAGGTTGTGCTAGATGTAATTGCGTGGCTGCTTTTGTTACACTTTTTCTTTGATAAACTTCTATAAATATTTTGAAATGACGTATCGTACTCATATGTTCTCCCATTCATAATGTTTTTGTTATGTTAATTATAAAATAATACTATTTTACTTATATGTCAATTTCTTTTATACTCTCCTTAGGTGATAAAATGAAAGAACATACAGAAGTATTAAAAAAATTATTTATTTCTACCTTGTATTTAAGTGCTTTTACATTTGGTGGAGGGTATGTCATTATTTCGTTAATGCGTACAAAGTTTGTCGATGAATTACATTGGATAGAGGAAGATGAAATGCTAGATTTAGTGGCAATTGCACAATCTTCCCCTGGTGCTATTGCCGTCAATGGAGCGATTGTCATCGGTTATAAATTAGCTGGCTGGAAAGGCATTCTAACGGCTGTACTAGCAACCATTATTCCCCCATTTACCATCATTTGCATTGTTTCACTATTTTATCAAGCATTTCGTGAAAACAAGTGGATAATAACAATGTTAAATGGTATGCAGGTTGGTGTCGCTGCGATTATTATCAATGCTGTTTTCGACATGGGAAAAAATGCTCTCGCAAAGAGTAAAGTTCGCTCCTATCTAATTATGATAGTTTCTTTTATTGCTGCCTTTATCTTTGAAATCAATGTTGTTTACATTATTATTGCAACCATCCTTCTCGCTAGTATGAAAATAGGATATAGCGTTTATAAGGAGGGCAAATAATATGTTATTATGGCAATTGTTTCTTTCCTTTCTACAAATCGGTGCCTTTAGTTTTGGGGGTGGCTATGCGGCAATCCCTTTAATTCAAAAACAGATTATTCATTTGCATCACTGGATGAGTGCCTTTGAATTTAATAATCTAATCGCTATTTCACAAATGACACCAGGCCCTATCGCCATCAATTCCGCAACCTTTGTCGGCTTACAAATAAGTGGCTTTTTTGGTGCTTTGTGTGCTACATTCGCATGTGTTCTTCCTTCTTGTATCATTGTTTCTATTTTAGCTCGTATTTACATAAAGTATAAGAATTTGACCTTTCTACAAGAAATCCTTTCCTTTCTAAGACCAGTTGTTGTTTCTTTAATTGCAAGTGCAGGAGGAAGTATGATCATTTCATCTTTTTGGCAAGATGGCAATATGGAAAAAGCATTTATTTTCCCTCACTTATTTATGTTTCTATTTGCCTTATGGCTCTTACAAAAAAAGAAGTGTAACCCTATCCTAACAATGCTCTTATTAGGTTTCATTGAATGTGCTTTTACATTGCTTTTCTAAAAAAAACAATAGGTATGATACGAATTCACTTTCGCTACCTATTGTTTTTATATATGTTTCTTCTTTAATTAAATAGTAAACCACTTAATTTCTGATTCATCAAGTGTTACTTCAAAACTTGTACCATCTCCCTTATATACAAGTGCTTTTTGTGGTTCATATGTGTTATTTACCACACAGAAGCTATTTGTACTTGGATAGACATTGACTTCTACGAAATAGTTATCACTGTACCACTTTTTAATCTCATCTTGCTTCCCTGCCGCAAAGAATAATGAACGATATAATAATCTTGCATTTTCAAAGCTAAATGGTAAACCTGACATATACACTGCATGTCCTTTTCCATAATCATGAACAGCTAAATTCACATTACGGTTTTTCATCTTCACAATTTGTGTTTCTGCTAAGGCATAAATGTTTTTCATTTCTTCACCAAAGTTTAATGTTTCTGGTAATCCTTCCACAATGAAGTGATCCTTTACATTCCAATTGTATTTATCTGTGGATAAAGAAAAACCTAATTCTTTATCAACTCCTAACACATCGAATAACTGGAAGTATTTTCCTTCACGCTGATAGGCACTTGGTTCTCCTACACCGATAAATCCACCACCGTTATACACAAATTTGCGAAGTGCAGATACAATTTTTTCATCATTCCAATAAGCACCACCACTAAAGGCATCGTATGCTTCTCCTACATTAATGATTACCCCTGCATCATCTAAACATGATTCATCTGCTAAAATATCATCAAAGCTCATAAATTGAATATCAAAAGGCATTCCACTTAACGCCTCAACAACGCCTGAATAAGAGTAGTATTCCTTATAAGATAAAGCATGTGCACTCATATGTGTACCCCAACTTCTCACTTTACCCCAACTATTTAAAATGGTTACTTTAAATGGTTACCTATTAACTATATAAGTACCATAAATATGGGCTTGTAGAGTTTTATTTGTTTTTAAGTTTATTTTATTTATATTTTTAAAAATATTATATAATTAATTTTTGTTATTTTTTATTATTTATTATTTTATTTT
>SAAR01000267.1 GCA_009916335.1 Erysipelotrichia bacterium
TTATATTTTTTTATAAACTCTGCTTTTTATCTTTATAATCATTTAGCAACTCATCTTATAAATACTTACTTTTTATTTGTGAAAATGATAATAAAAGTGTAATCTTATTACTAGCAACATTACACAAAGCCTTTAAATACTAATGTTTTAAGATAAACCAAAAAAAATTCGTTTTTTCTTAGCGAAACAAAAAATAGCTATTTTATTAGCTTTTAAAGGTTTTTATTTGTAAAAAGCATGCTATAATAGAAAAGTAAAATATAACTAGAGGGGAGTTATTAGTATGTTTCATATCAAGGATATAGATCCATCATTAAAAAAATATGCATTGATGAATTTTCATGAATATTATCGTGTTATCGATGTTCATACCCATACTGTCTACAATTATTGTAATGGCACTCTTATTCCAACAGAAGAAAAATGCTATGAAATTTGGAATCGCAATATCCCATGTGCAAATTGTACATCTAAACGTGCAAACTTATGCAAAAAACATGTTGTTAAAATTGCCTTTTCAAACGAAGATGTATATCTTGTCTATTCTTTACCAGTTACCATTGATAAAGGAGAATATGCATTAGAATTAATACAAAATGTAAGCGATAGTTTTATGATTAATTCTGAAATAACACAAAATACTTCTGATGTGAATACGGTAATTGGAGCATTCAATGATTTATTAATGAAAGATTCCTTTACTCTTTTATATAATAAACAATATTTAAATAAGAAACTAATTGAATCAATGAAGCGTAGAAAAGAAAATCATTATCCTATTATGATTGCCGTGCTCGACATTGATTTCTTTAAAGATGTGAATGATAGTTATGGACACATTTTCGGTGATAAAGTATTGTTGGCAATTGCTGAAGAACTACATTTCTATAAAGATAAAAATATTTACTGTGCTCGTCTTGGTGGCGATGAATTTGCGATTGTTTTTGAAAACAAAACCTATGAAGAATGCAACCAAATCTGTTTACAGTTGCAACAAAAATTATCAACACTTACGATTAGCGATCAAAATAAATACAGCATTCAAATTTCCTATGGTATTAGCAGTTTGAAAGATGGAGATAGTATTGATACTTGGTTACATCGTGCAGATCAAGATATGTATAAAATGAAAAAAGCACATCATAATAAATAAAAGATGAAGCATTTGTAGTGATACAAATATTCATTTTTTTAGTATTGATTAACAAACAAAAAGTCATAAACATAAATACTGTTTATGACCTATTCACTACACAATCACGTTCATTGGTTTTCCCTCTTTAAACGCTTTAATATTTTCTTTAATCATTGTTACTAATCTTTGTCTTGTTTCTAATCCACGCCACCCCATATGTGGTGTAACAATCACATTTTCCATTGTATAAAGAGGACTATCTTCATTTAATGGTTCTTTTTCCTGTACATCTAAACCAGCACCTGCAATGATGTGTTGATTAATTGCTTCTATTAAGGCAACTTCATCAATCAATGCCCCTCTTGCAGTATTAATAATAAATGCACTTGGTTTCATTAACCGTAAAGTTTTCGCATTGATAAGATGTCTTGTGTCCTCATTCAAAGGACAATGCAACGATACAAAATCACTTGTTGTTAGCACTTCCTTTAAACTAACAAAGTGTATACCATCAACATCTTCACGAGGAGTACGAGAATATACAAGAATATGCATTCCTAACGCCTTTGCTATTTTAATCACTTCTTTGCCAATATTTCCATAACCGATAATACCTAATGTTTTATTGTTCACTTCCACATGGTCTACCATCATGTGCTTAGTAAAGTTATCATGGTTATTAGCACATAACATACGCATCTGCTTTTGCATGGAACTAGCAAGATTTAGCAGTAACAAAATGACTGTATGGGCAACACGCTCACTACTATACGCAGGAATATTACATAACGTAATTCCCTTCTCTTTGATTGCTTCTAAATCCAAATTATTATACCCTGTCCCTGCTTCACAAATCATCTTTACGCTATCAGGAAAGGCTCTAATAATATCGCCACTAACTTTCATCTCTTTTGTAACAACAATATTATGACCTTGCACACGCTCTAATATTTGTTCTTCTTTCGTTGTTTCATAAATTGTTACCTCTGATGCAATCTGCGAATAATCTATCTTATGATCATAATTTACTAGTCCTGCATTTAAAACAACACACTTATCTTCCATTTTTACTATTCTCCTTTTGTTTTTTCATTTGAGCGAAGAAAAAAGCCTTTGATAAAAGTGAAAATAGCTCATCTACTTGATTCCCTGAAAAGCGATAAAGCATATCTTCTGTTTCAATCATAATCCATCGTTCATAAACAATCACATAGTTCATAATCTGTGTTGTAGTTGTCTTTGATGATTTACTTAAATCTCTTTTTTCATCCATATAAATATCAAGTACCTTTTGATATTCAACAATATTTGTTTGTTCCCCACGCACAATGAAACAATCTGCCTGCACCTCTACTTCAACAGGTGTTGATTGCCACTGTTCCTCACTTTGAAACACAATCTCATCAAAGCTAAATGGTTTAAATGGCTTATTTTTTATATCACTAAAATATTCAATAAAACTTGTTTTTATTTGTTCAACGAGTTGGTTAATTCCTTCTTTTTCATTTAAATCTAGTTCACTATTTACCATTACCCGAAGTTCATTTCGCCCATTCATTCCTAAGACAACAGGTTTAGAGAGGCGTGGTGTATGCTTAGTATGTTCATTAAAAGTTAATGAATACTTTTGTTTTGATATTTTTAAATCTACTTTTTTTGATCGCTTTTTCCATTTATTAATATTTTCTTTATTCATAACAACCCTTCTTTAACTTACTTATCACAATACAAAAGATAGTTTAAAACATTCCTTCGCATTTGTCCATACTTGTACAACGCTAATTTTATAGGATTTTTTATGTAAAGTTAGCTTTATCAAAGATGATTGTTACAGCGTGGATTATACGATTGTCTATAGGCGTGATGCTAGCCTAGAAGAAATAGATGATTTATTAGAAAAATGACAAACAAGTATGTCAGCAAAAAAACTACTCACTTGGAGTAGATTGTTGTATTAAATTCTATCAATAAGCATAGAATATTATAAGTCTTAAGTACCCGTTGGGGCTTAAGACGTTTTTATTTCTCCCCAATTTTGAGGGAATCCCATTTCCTCAAGTATGGTATTGATGGAAATGCTATTCAATTTAGTTGACAAGCTTATTATTCTATCATTGATTTTGTTGTACAATCCAATAAAATCTTTTTGTGGGAGTAGCATTTTCAAAGCTATGAGCAACGAAAATAAATCAGTTTTACCATAAAGATAATTATTGTTTCTATCTTTGCAAATGTTTAATCTAGAATGTATATAACTATCTGGCAAAGGTGTGTCGTCTTTTGAACAATAAATCCTTTCATCGTGTGCGCAAAGATTTCTATAATTTGCTAACTTTGTTATATATTGTCTTAAATCTTTTTCCATAACATTCCAATACATAGAAACCTCAATTCTTTCGTTTTGATTCATTAATCTATAAAACCTACTTAATCGATTTAATGGAATAGCATTGACAAGCACCCATAAAGGAACGTAACCATGTTTTGTTACATAATGTTTAATATAATGCTTATATTTAATTGAATTAGAAATGTCTTGTTGTATTTTTGAAATTAAATTATGTATTTTTGCAGCTCTATCATTTATCGGTTTCTCATCGCCAACATTAAGTAATGTTTCAAAGTTACTATAACATAAATAATTAGGAGAATTATGGTGTTTGGAAAATACATATGATATTTGTGTACGCAATGTGTTTTCAACTTGTAAAATAGATTTAAATATGATACTTCTTATTGCAGAATCAAATAGATACAGATTGTATATTTCATCAAAAGTAACGCCCGTTTTGAACTCTTCACTAGATGCGCTCATGTTTATAAACGGAGTTTTATATCCATTAATAATATTATAATAATTCCCTGCCTTTAATTTTTCAAGTGCATCTGCTTCATCTGAAATAATCAACTTTCTAGATTTCAATATCTCTATTTGTTCTTCAAACGTTTTAAAATCTATCATATTTATCCTCCTACATAACAAAAAATCCCTAGCCCCAACGGGTACTAGAGATTTTCACACTTACATTGTAACCCCATTAAAACTAATCTGTCAAGTATCATAAACATTTCACATATTTGACTAAATGCTTTCGTTATTTCCTTATACTTATATTATAAGTATATGTAATCTCCCGAGTTTTACACTTCATAGATGGATAATTATTGAATAAGCCTTTAGTGAAGGCTTTTTTTATGTCAAGGTTTTTCAATTTTTATCTAGTGTAATCT
>SAAR01000268.1 GCA_009916335.1 Erysipelotrichia bacterium
ATTTTGAACGATGAAGATAAACACTTGCAGTTTTATAATTTCTTAGATTAGTTTGCTCATTAGAGCCTAACCCTAAAGGGGATACTTTATCCCCTTGGGGATAGGTATGCCTCTTCAAAAGAAGGAGATAAATATGAGCAGTGTAGCAGCAATCGTTGCAGAACTAAAAAAGAATGAGCAGGATTTTGAGTTTTATCCAACAACCAATGAAATCCTTGAGGCGATGTTCTGGGATATAAAATCTCACAAAAGAAATTTCTGGTTTAAAGATGAAAACTCTATTCAAAACAAAGGATACGATGCTGAATATGAATTTCAATCGGTTTCTATTTTAGACATTGGTGCTGGAAACTGTAAACTTCTTGATAAGTTTTATGAAATATCAGAGGCGCAACGCTTGAAAGACAAATACGGAAATAGCGTTTGTGACAATATGCTTGGTATTAATAAATACATGGCAATCGAAAAATCGCAAATACTTATTAGCAAAATGCCTAAAGAGGCTATTGTAGTAGGTACGGATTTTAACGAGAACACTATTATTGACAAACAAGCAGATATTGTCTTTTGTAATCCTCCATATCGTGAATACGAAGCTGGGCTAATCAAAGGAAGAACATACCATATTGATTATGGCGGTGGCTCTTGCAGAGAGATTCCTAAAGTCATTTATGATGCGTTAAACTTACTTGATACCACAAAACATGAAAAATTAAATGAGGAATAAGCATGGCAAAGCTCGATAAATTGAAAATAGAAGCAGATGTACTAAAAGGGTATCTGTTTTTTATACTTGGCTTTATGGTCATGGTATTAACAGGGCTAGGCACACAAATTATCAACTTTACAAAAGGCGAAAACAGTGGTTTGGCAATCGCTAGTATCTTTGTTTTGTTGATTTTGCTTCAGCTTTCGGGTATAATTTTTGTAAAGATTAAGGATAAAATTAAAATTATCCTTAGAGAAATTGAGAAGGAGTAAACATGGAACTATTTAAAACAATCCTTGTTGCCGGAGCCGTTGTTTATACCATTTGGTTTTTAATCAAACTTGGAAAATCAATGCTTTCTGATTTCTCAAATCATACCCACAACACACAACACTAAAATCCCTCTAGCATATCATTGTTACATGTAACACCGATTAAGTTCGGAGGGATTTCTACATTCAAAAAACATGTGTTGCCCAGAATTTTATGATGAAGAGGATATGCCTTCTAATGAAGCATTTTTGGAGTTGAAAAAAGTCATTGATGCATTAAATAAAATTAATGGGGATATGCTTTATTTAACAAATAAGTAGTAGTTATAGTTTTACCCTCACAAGGGAGATAGATTCTCCCTTTGGGGCGAACTCTATTCTTTTGTGGGTGGTTTCAATAATTGGATGAAATTAAACATAAGGAATAGAAAATGGAAAATAAAAAACTACCAATGGAAGATTATATTTCTTTTTTGGAGTTACAAATTCAAGCTGAAAAAGCTATGAATAAGGATTTTAATAGGGCTTTGCGTTTGTTGGAAAATGTTGCAAAACAGCTAAACGCGCATTATAGCGACTACGACACGCTTTGCGCTGAGAACAGGGCTATGGCTGAATTTCTAGCATCTCTTGGTTATTTGCAAGAACAAGTCTCAGAGATTGCTAATGGTGGGAAGCCAAAGCTAATAATTAATGAGGTAAAAGTTAAAGAATCTTGTAAGCTTTCTGCTATTGGATTTTTTCATGCAGACTACCCTAGCAATAAATCTACGGATAAGCTTTGGGAAATGGCAAAAAAAGGAAAATTACAGGTATGTGAAGCTTATGAGTATTTTGATACGACTTCTCTTGTTAAGGAAATGCAATCACTTGAAAAATTAATACTGTCTGAAATTAAACTAGCAGTATCACAATTAGGTGGTAAAAATGAAAAAGATTAACTTCTTACTCACTGTTTCAGGTGATACACTTCAGGAGGCATTAGCCTTGCCAGATGATGCAGAATTCTTACATGTAAATGTTGAGTATCCTGTTGACGGTAAGTTTAGTATCAAATCAATCAACATCACAAAGATGACATACGTGCAAAGTAAAAAAGATGGTGGTCATTACGAAAGTTTTGGTCCATTTCTTTTTGAGCGCTATGTTCGTTCAATCAAGGCTCTTAAGGATGACATTAAAGGACAACATGAACTCGTTGAGTCTGTGAAGTCTTTCGTGATTCAGTATTTAGAGAGCTTGGATGTTTTGAGCATTCAGGAAGGTGAAGAGATTGTGCTTGATGAAGCTGAAGTTGTGGCATAAGGATACCAGATGGAAAAATACAAATTTATTTTTTCAAATGCCTTTTGGGTATTGAAAGAATCATTAAAAAAACGTAGAGTTCAAGGTGAGATACTAAGGGATGCAAGTTTGGCATCTTTGGTAAACTTTCTTTATGCGAGCAATAAAGGCACGTATGAGTATATACTACTATTAGCATCTTTTTTGGGTATAATAGTGGGAATAATTCTTAAAGAAGGAGTTGGCAATGGTCGGAACAATAATTAACCTTATTATCTTAGTGCCACTTGTAGTTTGGGGAATTTATGAACTTTCTAAAATTAAACCAAATAACAAATCAAGCAAACACTCTCACATCTAAACTCTCTAAAAACTAATATCCTCTCACTTTTTATTGTTTTTTCAAACACTGATTAAGTTCAGAGGATATCCTATTGCCTATTGTTTCCCCAATTAGGGGCTGAAATTTAACTATTTCGCCCCTAAAGGGCGAAGTATGTTCGCTCTGGAGGAGCAAAGAAAATGAAATATATGTTAGCTGTTGATGGATACACAATGTCAAATGGGGATGGATTTAATTCACAAGCTTATTTTTTAGAAAACAATACGTTAGGAGTCTTAAAAGACAAAAAAGATGACGTAAAGGTTTGCAATTTGGAAAATTATGTTGGTGGTGGAGAGTCTGTTGACTATGATCTATTGGGTATCAAAGATAATGTGAGTGTCTTATACATCAAAGAAGAAAAGAAAGGTTTAAAAATCAATATTCTTGCTTCTTTGGAAAAAAATGCAGACATTGAGAGTGTCAGAGAAATTCTGAATAATGAATTTAAAAAATTGCGAAATGAATACGAGGTTGAAGTATTAATCAGTGCAGATTTGGCGATTTTTGATTCTCTTGAGGCACTAGAAAAATCGATAGCAGAAAATGACTTTGCAAGAAGAGTTTTTGATGGAGAAGATTCGATTCTCGAACTTGAAGAGTATTTTAAAGATTTGAGAGGCGATGAAGCTGACAAAATGAAGTTCTCAACCGTTGCGGAAGGTTTGGCAAAAATCAAAGATGAGTATATTAACGGCGAGGTAACAGAAGGCGAATTTGCCGACTATCTCGTTCTTAATTACGATAAGTGTTTTGATAGTTCCGTTGAGCCTGTTGTTGCTATTCGGGCTATTCAGGAGTTCCGACAGTGGGATTACGAAATGGAAGGCGAAGATGCAATTGAAACTTTTGGTGGAACTGAAGCACTGTCTGATAATGGGTACTATGGCTTTATCTTTATGAGAAATGGTCAAAGTATGCAATTGCCAGATGGAGTAAGAGTCGGCATTCAAACAGAAGATGGCGGAATTGCTCTTGATGAGGGAATTACGGCGTGCTTCAAAGAAACAAAATGTTTCAACGCTAACGACTACACTACACGTCAACTCATTGAAATGGAGTTTGAGGATTTGCCAGACAGCGAACACAAAGACAACATGATTGACGAAGCTTTACAGCTCGTTGAAGAGTGCGGTTATACTGTTGGTGAGGCTGCAAATACCATCCTTTCAGAAAAAAAGGGGATGTAAATGGCACGTCAATACAAAACACTCGAATCATTAAAAAAAGCTATCGAAAGAAAAGAAATCCAATACGAAAAGGCTAAAGCCGACAGTTTGCGACAATGCAACAACGTAGGATTTGGTACAGGCATGAGATACTCAAAGCTCCCAACGTGCGGATTCAATAAAGAAAACCGCATTAGAGATGAGCTAAGAGAACTCTATTGCCAATTGAGTGATTTCGTAGCTTAACACACAAATAGTCGCTTCATTTTGAAGCTTACCCAATGGGGATAAATAAATCCCCATATAGGGGTAAGTTTATCCTCTGTTCTTTAGGGGGGACAAAATGACATATAGTGAATTAGTAGATAAAATCCACGCTGACACCACAGGAATCGCAAGGGGTTATGATATTAGCTTTTTGCAAGAACTGTTTGTGTGCACAATAAAAACATCAGAAGATTTTGACAAGCTTATGGCTAGAGATTTGAAGATGTTCTCAGAAATAGAGCATTCACTCTTAAATTCAAACGAACCAAAAGAAGGT
>SAAR01000269.1 GCA_009916335.1 Erysipelotrichia bacterium
CGCCAATGATGCAGATGTCATCAAAGCCATCAAAAGTGGTGTCGCGGCTGCGAAGATTCTACCTTCGCATGAAAGTGTTCATAATTCTCTTGGGGATCAGGTGCGCATTGCGTTTGATGGCGATGCAGTCCTCTTTTCAGAAGAATCAGAATTAGTTTACAAAGAACACGGCCTTGCAGCATTTGTGGAGCATGAAAAAACTAATATGCACAACCCATTAGAGCAAGGACCTTTTGCTAAATTTCTCTTTACTATTTCAAACATACAATCCAAATTCAAAGACAAAGAATCTCCCATCCGTACAGCACTTGTTACGGCAAGAGGTGCACCTACGCATGAGCGGGTTATTAAAACGCTAAATGCTTGGGGTGTACGGGTTGATGAAGCGTTCTTTTTAGGCGGTACGGATAAATACGAAGTCTTAGAGGCGTTTGGGGCTGATATCTTTTTTGATGATCAAGATGTTCATTTGAACCTTTCATCATCTGTGGTTCCAAGTGCGAAGGTGATATGTGGGAGTGTTGAGACACATAAGAAAAACAAGTAAAATATAGCCTTAAATAATGCGATTTAAAAAGGAATAATATGAGTTATAAGAAAATAACATTTAAGAAAGCGGTAGAAGATATCAATGCTAGAAAAATGCTTCTCCCTGCAATTCAAAGAAGATTTGTGTGGGATACTGATCAAATTGAAATTCTTTTTGATTCAATCATGAGAGATTACCCTATAGGAAGTTTTTTATTTTGGGAAGTAAAGTCAGATGCATTTATAGATTATGCATTTTATGAGTTTATGAAAGACTATCATCAACGAGATAATCAGTTTAATCAACTAGCTCCTAAAACATTCAAACCTAACTCACCAATTATTGGGGTTTTAGATGGACAACAAAGATTAAGCTCAATTTATATTGGGCTAGTTGGTACATATACATATAAGCTTCCATACTATGGTTGGCATACTGATAAAGCATTCCCAAAAAGATGGTTGTATATTAATTTACTTCATAAACAACATGAAACAGAAAATTCTCCTTTATATAAATTTGAATTTTTAACAGAATCTGAATCAGATATTTGTTCAGAAACAGAGTATTGGTTTAAAGTTTCAGAAATTATCAAATGGAATGGTGCTGAGGATAATGATGATTGGTTTGATTCCGCAATTGATGAATTGAAGGATGCAGAGATTGATGGGAATTTCCCTCAAGATGTAATTAAAGCATTAACAGAATCAAAAAAGGAAATCAAAAGAACTCTTGCAAAATTATATAATAAGATACATACAGAAGAAATCTTGAATTATTTTGAAGTCCAAAGTGATGATATTGATGCTGTTTTAGAAATATTTGCACGTGTTAATAGTGGAGGAAAAACACTTTCTAAAAGTGATTTGTTATTTTCTACAATTGTTGCCCATTGGAATGAGGGCAGAGATATGATGGAAGATTTACTAAAAGAAATCAATGAAGATAATTTTAATTTTGATGCAGATTTCATTGTCAGAGCATGCCAAATGTTAGTATTAGATATTCCTATGAAATTGGAAATAAAAAATTTCACATCCCAAAATGTGTCTAATGTGCAAAGTAAATGGGTAGAAATTAGAAGGGCGATTGTTACAACTGTTTCATGGTTAAAAGAATTTGGATATAGTAGAGACACATTGACATCACAAAATGCAGTTCTTCCAATTGCCTATTTTATTTTCAATAAAGGTAGTAATAAAAAGAAAGATGAGTGGCGTCAATATTTAGCCCATGCTTTGATAAAGAATGTATTTAGCTCTCAAAATGACCGTTTACTTGAAGAACTTAGAACTGAATTGAAAGGAAAAGTACAAAATTTTACATTTAAAGAATGGATGGTTAAAAAGTTTGTAGGTAGCAAATCATTTGCCCTTACAGAGGAAGATATAGAGGAGCTTTTAATATATAAAAAAGGTAGACATGCCTACATAATACTTTCATATTTGTACAGCTATAAGTTTAATCAGTTATCTATTCATCTAGATCACATCCATCCTGCGAGTGGATTTACAACTAATAAATTAAAAAATTTAGGTTTAAATGAAGACTTGGTTTTAAAATGGCAGGATATTAAAGATCAATTGCCAAACTTGCAAATGTTAGATAGTGCTTTGAATATTAGTAAAAATGATAAGGTATTAATTGAATGGATAAAAGATGAGTTTCAAACACCTGATTCAAAAGCGCACTTTTTTTTAGGTAACTACTATCCTCAAAATCCTAATTTAGCATTTGAGAATTTTGAGTCTTTTTTTGAAAATAGGAAACAAATATTGCGTGACAAGTTAAGACAAAAATTCAATGTAGGTGTCAACTTTTCTTCTGTCTAATTAAGTCATGGCCATCTATATTATTATGCAGTGAAACATAATGAAGGCCACCATATTCTTTCAAGAAAGGGATTATCACTTGAAGCATTTTTATCAAACTCTTTTCATTGCCAGATCATCCGAATCAGCCGATGTGTATCTCTTTGAGCATACCGGTGCAATTAAAACCATCACATTAGGTGCATTGTTAAGCTGCGAAGAACTTACACAATCATTACCTATGGATGCGATGATTGGGAAAATGGTACTAAAACAAGCGATACAATCTCTAAATCTAAGTCATTTTGACTATCTATCTACCGCCGAAGTCTCTTTAGGCGAAGTGTATGCGCATCTGCTTACATGTAAACGCAATCAACTTGGATTGGAAGTATTTGGCTACGATCCAAAAAAGCTCCTTGAACTTCAACAGATTCAAAATGCCTACGAAGAGCTCAAGAACACTATGGGTCTTAAAGATAGTGCCGATGTACTCATCGAAGCGGTACAATCCCTGCGTGATACAGAGTATTTTAACGCTTATGAAAAAGTGGTATTGGATCTATTTGAAGAAGATAGCATTCGTTTTTACTCCAATGCCCTTGAACAAGAAGCCCTCACAATCATTCGTTCATTGTTACATGTAGAGCTTTTAACACCGCAAAACTTGCCACTAAAACCTATAGCTTCCTACACGCCTCAACCATCACGCTTTGATGAAGCCTTATTTGCCATCAAAGCTGCTCGAAAACTCATGGAAGAAGGGGTGAGCGATACGGATATTGCTATCGTTACAGGGAACCTAGGCAATTATCGTCAGGTGTTAGAGCACTATGCACCTTCCTATGAAATGATGCTTCGTTTTAGCTCTGGTATTCCCATGATGCAAAGCTCATTATTTTCGCACTTTTTAAAAGCCAAGTCATTTGATCATTTCAAAACAACCTTCAGCCATCGACTAAAAGAAGATCATGCCCAAGGGCTGATCGGTATGGATAAGATAGAGGCACTAAAAGCCCATTTTACGCAAATCAAACGCCTGCATCAACGCGCCTTAAACATCATAGAAACATCGCAAAAGCTTTTTAGCATTACCCCTTCTTACCAAGAAATACTCTTAAGCCTCGCCGAAGAGACCCATATTCCGCCTCTTAAAGAAAGTGCGGGTATTTGGGTGAGTGAGCCCAACCAGATGCCCAATCGTTACTTTAAACATCTCATTTTTATCGGAACGGATCTGTCGCAATTTCCACCTAAATCACGCAATAACTTTCTCTCAACCACTAATCAACAAGAACGCTATCTAGGCTTAGACAATTCCTATCGTCTTAGTCAATACTATTTTATAAAAATGCAGAAAAATTCTGAAGCACTTCATCTTAGTACGGCATTACAAGAGGGTAAGAAAAAACTCTTTCTCTCTCCCATCATCACGCATCTTCCACAAAAACCTTTTGCATCCTACCAATGCACGAGTGAGCGAGAGACGCTTCATTCTCAAGCACGTTTTGTCCAAGATGATTCGTTTGAAGCCTATACTGCTGCTGCATTGTCCTCCATCCCTTCGGCATATGATGGCAATAGCGCTTTACACCTTTTTAAAAGTGGCGTCTTATCAGCTTCGAGTTTAAACCAATACACCAAATGCCCCCTTCGTTATCAACTAAATTACCACTATAAAGCAGAGCCCTTAGCCATCGATAGTGATGATGACGCGCTAGAAGCCAGCGATATTGGAATAATCTTTCACTCCATTGCAGAACAGTTTGCCAAAGATGTTCAATCCTCTATCATTCATTTGGGTGATGAGCCAACCACAGGCATTAAAGCACATCTCCAAAAGATTGCCATAGAAAAACATCGCGCCTACATTCAAGAACACATTATCGATGAAGGAAAAACGCCCACTATCTTTCATGAGATTGTCTTGCATGATCTCATCAAAGGCTTATTTGAAGAGCACCATGAAAGAGGCTTACTGGTTCGCTTTTTAGACTATGTGTATGAAA
>SAAR01000270.1 GCA_009916335.1 Erysipelotrichia bacterium
CCATTTCTTGTTCGAGTTTAATCCGCTGTTCACCAAGTGTTTTTTCAAATTCTGCACTTTTTTTATCCAGCAAGGCTTTGCTTTCTTTTAGCTGTCCGTGTCTCAAATTATCACATTCTAGTTTGAGATTTTCATTTTCTTGTTCAGATGCCGCTAACCTTTGTTTTAAAGCCATTAATTGATGACCTAATTTCTTCATTTGTTCCGTGGTAACTTGTGTCTCATTTTCGGAAGTTTGAACGACCGATTTTTTTTGAAAAAATCCTTTTTTTCCCAACATATTTCCTCTCAATTCTATGTTTTCAAACATAATAAAAGCAAGAGTTGACTTGCTTTTAAAGACTTTCCGAAAAATTGATTTCTACTTCAATAATTTTTTTAAAAAAGTTTTAAAGAGTTGTATTTATAATCAAGTCTGCCAACACGATAGATTAAACGTTACGCTTTATCACCAACCATAATCTCTCTATAAGTACTTGGTGTCATACCTATTATTTTTTTAAAAACTCGATTAAAGTAGCTTGTCTCACTAAATCCAAGTTTTTCGGATACTTCATTAATCTTCATGCCTCGACTTAACATATCTTTAGCCAACTCCATTTTAAAGGGTCTATAAAACTCTAAAAATGACACACCAGAGATTGCTTTGAACTGTCTTGTGAAGTTTCTACTGGTCATGCAAGATTCTGTTGATAAATCTGTCAAGGTATAATTTTTTTCTGTGTGATATAACATTCTTTCGACAGAACTATGAAGTTCTGTATCTTTGAATTTATCCAAAGTCTCCCTGTAATATTCAGGGATATTTTGTATACCAACTGTCTGCATATAGGGTGACAAATCTTCATTTGAAACAATAATGACATCCGATTCACTATTTTCTTTAGTAATCAATAACAAACGATGTCTATCATTATTTAAGAAAACTAATTTATGTAGATCATTATTTGAATAGACATTATAGCCTTTGGATTCCAGATATTCTACTGTGCAATTTTTAATTTTCTCATCAAAGTTATCACGCAATACTTTTTTATTAAAATGTACGACTGAAAATTCTAAATCATGTATCTCAAGATTTTTGATAATATCCCCTACTTTCAAAACCCAACCTCCTTGAATATGTACGAGCTTTATACAGCTCAACTCTTTCTTTTGGAAGTTCTACCTATTATATATCTGTCTAACATAGATAGTGTTAGGGCATGATAAAACAGGTAAACTTCTTATAATAATCTTAATTTATACCCAAAGTTTTCCTATTTTTATATAGTATATCAGAAAATACTAACGATACATAGGGAATTTTAGGACAAATCATTTGTATTTTTAGGACTTTTTTTGTCATTTATTAATGCCTAACTTTTGATGATAAATGAAATTTTGTTACTCCTATCACAAAACAAGCCTTTCAGTAAGAAATAACGTAGAAACGCAACCTTAATAAAACATCAGATATATTAAGAGAGGCAACTTTCTATCATGATGACTGAAGTGCTACATTTTTTGTAAAAAATACTAGGTACATCATTTTTGAATACCTAATAAAGACATCATTCCCAGTTCTTAAAAATGAATATCATGGTGAGTTGTGTATCAAACACCTCCTTACATCTGCAATAAAGATGACAATAATAGCAGAGAAAAAACGACATGCCACTGATATCACTCAAAATAATAGGTAACTTGAGGAACTGGCTGATTAAACCTTTTCATACTATTACACGCAGTATCCTATATGTCACCGTCATTTTATCACGACTTATTACATTAAACAAATTATTTGCTTATAAAAATTTCGTTTTTATTATTAAAGCGTTAGTTTTTTAAATTATGATGGTATTTGACACAATCAAGAGCCTCGGTCATTTTTACATAAAAAAAACCTCCCCTTAAATAAGGAAAGAGTTCTTTTTATATCGCTATTTCGGCTAACAATGGACTAGATTGGCAATTTTCTCATACTTAAACTGAAATTTTAGTTTTCGGCTTAGATATGAACATGAGGACTAAAATTAAGCAAAGTAACCCTAGCATGATTCCGCCTACTCGTTGAAACTCACCCGTTGTCGGTAATAACCCCGACGGTGCCGGCTGACTTTGTTGTTGAACAGTGTAATGCGGTTGGCCACCACTCGTCTTGGGCAACCCTGGTGCTTTAGGTGCTTGTTTATCCGTCATCCCTAATTGACCTGAGATGGGTATTTCACTAGTTATGAAATTTTCTTCATCATTATTCATGAAATCACCTCCCTGATGATTTAGATGTCGATTTATTGGAATTTAACTGCTTCGAATTTCAAGCTCAATGTGTAAGCTAGATTCAAATCAGTTGTTGCTGTTGCTTGACCAGCGAATGTGAAAGTCCCTTTGTTTTTAGTTACTGCAGTTGGATTAGGTTGTGGTGAGTCAGTAGATGCTTGTTGGTCTACACTGTTTGCCAAAATAAGCAAGTCACCTGGTGCTGCTGCGAGCGCACCACCTTTTACAAGACTAGTAGATTGTGTCACGACTTTGTCACCTGTCACATCAAGTGTCAAATCAAAGTTAGATGGCAATGCTGCTGAATTGTTAGCACTTGGTGTGAATTTATCAAGACTAATTTTAACTGGGCGCCCTGAGTTATTAACGAGGTTGTAAGTTGGTGATTTGATGATAGGATCAGTCGTTTTATTGTAGAAGATAGCTTCTGTTGGTAATGTAACATTAATCCAATCTTTGTCGCCTTCAGGAATTTTAGCGTCTGGTTTTGTATTGTCAGCACCAAGTGTCCCAGCAACCGCGATATCTGCATCTGTGTTTGCAACGATATTTTGGTCAGCTGAAACAGCTTGAGCACCAGCAAATACTGCAGTTGAAACAAGTAAAGTAGATAGTAATTTTTTCATGATTTTCTCCATTATGTCTATGATATAATTATAAGTCATTCACTAACATGACTAGACCTTAGTTGACGTTAATACTAACCCCAGCAGCAACTTCGCCTTTTTTAGTTCTCGTTTTTGAATCGTAAAGACTAAAACGTGCTGTTGCTCGGTAGGTTCCCTTGGCTAATGATTTCTCTAACGCTACATCCCTCACCTCCTCTCCTGGTTCTATTGCGCCAGACGTATAAATGACATCACCAGATTTATCATCGGTAATGACGACATTAATTGGATAAGCATTTGTCTTGGGATTCTTAATACTTAATTTGCCTTGATTAGTCTGACTGTCAATCTCAGCTTTTGAACCGATAATCATATTAAATTGACTAGCATCGACTTTTTTTTGAGCCGCGTCAGCAATTTCCTTGTCAGACATTTTCTTGGCATCTTTTCCCTCGGGCAGAAAATCACCACTAATGACAGATACCTTTTCTTCTGGTTTATTCAAAAAGAAATGATAAACGCCATAGCCACACCCTATTAATAAAAGACAAAGCAATGGGATCAGAACCCTTTTAAATTTGTTTTTGTCATGATTCTCATGTGTCATCTTTAACTCCTAAATTAATTACTCAATTGATGTGACACGTCCATACTCATTTAAGCCTGATAGCGTTAGGAGTGAAGAAACAGGACCACCGTAAAATAGAACCACAGTACGTTTTTTTCCGAGGGGGGGATTGTTTTGTAAGTTCCTGACCACAACATATTACTGTGGTCCTGTCTCTTCACTCCTAACGCAAACTCATCGCATCATTAGTTTAAAAGGTTTTGCCTTAAAATTGAATACTTTCAAATTTCAAACTTAAAGTATACTCTAGCTTTCGAACATCTAGTGTCGTCGCTGAACCACCAAAGGTGAAATTTGCGATATTATTAACTGCTGACCCTCTTACGACTGGCGTGTCAGCCTTATCATACTGATCAAGACAATTTGCCAAAATCATGAGCTCATTAGACGCAGTTTGAACTAAACCTTTTTCGATTAATTTGGCACTTGATGTCGTCACTTTTTTCCCTGTCACATTGAGATTTAGAGCAAAATCAGCAGGCATTGCAGGGTTATTGCCAGCAGGTGTAAAACCATCAACGCTTACTTTAAGAGGAGCACCTGAGTTATTCTTAATTGTATAAACTGGCGCTTTTATCACCACATCGGTTGTTTTATTATAAAAAATTGTATTGGTCGGTATCGTCACATTAATCGTATCATCGAGCTCATATAAAACAGTACTTGTTAACGTATGAACTGCATTGGCACTTGCAAAATCAATTGACGTATTTTCTGCCACGGTTGACACATGATCTTGCACACTTGGCACTAATGGCGATACAAATATAATCAGACCACTCGCATCGACTGTGGCATCTGGATGATCGGAGGTGTATTTAGGCGCTTCTGGACTGTCGTTGAC
>SAAR01000271.1 GCA_009916335.1 Erysipelotrichia bacterium
CTTAAGAACTGGGGCGAACGTAGAATTATCTTTCGGTGCTGGGGATAAAGTAGAAAAAGCACATATCGAAAAGAAAGAAATGCAGTATTTGTATGATGCAGGGGAAGGATTGATGTTCATGGATAATGAAACTTATGAACAGATTGAAATTCCTAAAGAAAACTTAGAATGGGAAATGAAATTCTTAAAAGAAAATGATAATGTAATGATTTCAACTTATGAAGGAGAAATTCTAGGGGTTATCTTACCTGATAAAGTAGCCTTGCAAATTGTAGAAGCAGAACCAGCTGTAAAAGGGGATACTGCTACAAATGCACAGAAAAATGCAGTGATGGAAACAGGTTTAACAGTAAGAGTTCCATTGTTTATCGATCAAGACGAAATTATTTTAGTCAATACATCTGATGGAAAATATGCAGGAAGAGCTTAAAAGTTCTTCTTGTTTTATTTTACTATGTTATTTTCTGCGATAGTTTGGTATAATATTTAAGAATTGGGGGCCTTTTTTATGGAACAATTATCAAGAGTAAAAAAATATGAAAATTTGAGAAGTACAATTGAAAATGAAACGGTTTCAATGCCAAATGCTGAAACAGCGATAAAAGAAATTAGTAAAAGTAAGGAAAGTGTAAAAGAGTATACACCTACACATGAAAAAGAATCCTTTTTTAATGAGCCTACTAAAAAGGACGATTTAGATAATACCTTTAAAAATGAGTATTTGGATAGTTTTATTCAAGAAGTAAGAGATTATAATATGAAAAAAGGTGTTCGTGAATACGAAGATACAAAGTTAGATATTTTGCAACAACTTTCTAGTAAAAATAGAGAAAAACGCTCTAATTATGTAGAACGTATTGATGATAAAGAAAAGACGATAGATAATAATCGTAATGTTTCTGAGGAAACAATGGAAATTTCTAAACAGGTGTTTGAACTATTAGATGATGATGTACAAGCAGAAAAAGAAGTTTCTATTAATGAAAGTGTAAAAACAGCAGCAACAAATGAGATTCAAGAAGAACCAGTGAAATTTGCACCTGTTCTTGAAAAAAATGTTGTAGATGCAGATGCAACACGCATGTCTAGTGAATTAGAAGCGAGAATTGCATCTCTTGAATCACAGTTAGTGGAAACTACACAACAGTTAAAAGTACAAAATAAAAAAGAAGAACTAGAAAGTTTTTCTAAACGTGAATTAGCAGAAGAAACAATGAAATTGAAAGTACAGATGAATGAGTACAAAGATGAATTAGATGATTTAAACGATGGTGTTGATTCTAATAATCGCTTATTGAATATCATCATTACTATTTTAATTGTGGCTTTATTAGGTGTGATTGGTATGGTTGTTTATTGGTTGATTTCAGGAGGCATTATTTAATGAAGATTAATATTGCAATTGATGGTCCTAGTGCTGCTGGGAAAAGTACGATTGCTAAATTGTTAGCAGCAAAATTAGGCTATGTGCATTTAGATACAGGTGCGATGTATCGCTGTTGTGCCTATCAAGTGTTTTCTCAACAGATTGATATGGAAGATGAGCAAGCGTTGCATAAAATGATGGAGAATATAAAAATTAGTTTTGATGATATGAATCATGTTTTTATTGATGGTAAAGATGTAAGTAAACAAATTCGTACCAATGAGAATGGTATGCGGACTAGTAAACTTTCACAAAAGAAAGTAGTGCGTGAAAAATTAGTCGATTTACAACGTGAAATAGCAAAAGATAAAGGGTATATTTTAGATGGTAGAGATATTGGAACGGTTGTCCTTAAAGATGCAGAGTTAAAAATCTATTTAGTTGCAAGTGTGGAAAGTAGAGCAAAAAGAAGATTTGATGAATTAAGTGCTAAAGGAATGAATCCTCAATTTGATGTCATCGCTCAAGATTTAAAACAGCGTGATTTACAAGATATGACACGCATTGAATCGCCTTTAAAAAAAGCAGAAGATGCAATAGAAGTAGATACTTCTAATATGAGTATTGAAGAAGTATGTGATACAATCATGAAATTGATTGTTAAAGTAGTTGGAAAGTAGGTATTTATGATACATGGTATATGTGCGATCGTAGGACGTCCTAATGTTGGGAAATCAACGATTTTTAACCGTATTATCGGTGAAAAAAAATCAATTGTGGAAGATACACCAGGCGTTACAAGAGATCGAATCTATGGAAAGGCGGAATGGCTAACAAAAGAATTTCGAGTGATTGATACAGGAGGGATTCAATTAGCTGATCAGCCTTTCAAAGAAGAAATTCAAATGCAGGTGGAAATTGCTTTAGAAGAAGCAGATTCCATTGTTTTTGTGGTAAATGGTAGAGATGGTGTTACTCGTGATGATGAATTTATCGCCTCTTTATTGCGTAAATCACAAAAAGAAATCATCTTGATTGTTAATAAAATTGACGATACGCAGATGATGAATAATATTTATGAGTTTTATAATTTAGGTGTTGGTGATCCAATTGCTGTATCAGGTGTTCATGGCATCGGTGTAGGAGATATGTTAGATCGTATCATTGCTTCGTTTGCCAATACAAAACGCAATACCTATGAAGAAATGACAAAGTTTGCTGTGATTGGACGGCCAAATGTAGGAAAGTCTAGTTTAGTAAATGCGATTTTAAATCAAGAGCGTGTCATTGTTTCAAATATCGAAGGAACAACTCGTGATGCGATTGATACACCTTTCAAACGAGAAGGTAAAGAATATGTCGTGATTGATACAGCAGGGATTAGAAAACGTGGAAAAGTATATGAAAACATTGAAAAGTATTCGGTGATGAGAGCAATGAGTGCGATTGAGAGAAGTGATGTAGTCTTAGTTGTCCTTGATGGTGAATTAGGTATTCGTGAACAGGATAAACATGTGGCTGGTTTTGCTCATGAAGCAGGAAAAGGCGTTATTATCGTCTATAATAAATGGGATACAATTACTAAAGATGAGAGAACAATGAGTACGATTGAGAAAGAAATTCGTGCACAGTTTCCTTACTTGTCCTATGCACCAATCGCTTTTGTTAGTGCGTTAAGTAAACAGCGTATTCATACTTTATTGCCATTAATTGATGAAGTGCATGATTATTCAACAATGCGTGTACAAACGAATGTCATCAATGAAGTAATATTAGATGCACAGTTGATGACACCACCACCAACACATAATGGTGCAAGATTGAAAATCTATTATGCTTCTCAGGTAGCCATTGCACCACCAACCTTTGTGTTGTTTGTCAATGATCCTGAATTGTTGCATTTTAGTTATCGTCGATTTTTAGAAAATAAATTACGCGAGGCGTTTACTTTTAGTGGCACAACGCTTCGTATACTGGCAAGAGAACGTCAGCGTTAGGAGGATTTTATGAAAGCAGTAATTTTAGGAAGTGGAAGTTGGGGAACTGGGATTGCTCAGGTATTAGCAGATAATGGACATGATGTAACTATTTGGGGAATCGTTGAAGAAGAAGTGAATGATATTAATGAAAACCACCAAAACAGTAAATTTTTTGCCGATGTAGCGTTAAATGAAAACATTAAAGCAAGCAGCGAAATAAGTGTTGTAGAAGGTAGTGATGTGGTTGTTTTAAGTGTGCCTACCATTGCTATAGAATCAGTATGTAAGCAAATATTACCTTATTTACATAAGAAAACAATTGTTGTGAACACATCAAAAGGATTTCACCCTGAAAGTAATGAACGTATGTCTTGTGTTATTCGCAAGAGTATTCCAGCGGAGAAGTTAAGTAGTGTGGTATCACTGATTGGTCCTTCTCATGCAGAAGAAGTAGTACGTCGCTTATTAACGACGATTTGTGCAGTTTCTTTAAATGAAGAAGATGCACTTTATGTACAAAAGAATTTCTCTAATGAATATTTGCGTATTTATACAGGAAACGATGAAATTGGAAGTGAAAATGGGGTTGCCATTAAAAATGCAATTGCAGTAGCCAGTGGGGTATTAGCAGGAATTGGTTATGGTGATAATACAAGAGCTGCTTTAATCACACGAGGATTAACAGAAATGATTCGTTTTGGAACAGCAATGGGTGGAAAATTCGAAACTTTTATGGGACTTACAGGAATCGGAGATTTAATTGTTACTTGTACAAGTGAACATTCTCGTAATTTCCAAGCTGGTTATGAAATTGGTCGTGCCAATAGTGCAAAAGTATTCTGGGAAACAAATAAGAAAACAGTAGAAGGTGTTAGAACAGCGAAAGTGGTTCATGAATTAGCACTAAAAAATAATATTTCAATGCCGATTACTGATGAAATCTATAAAGTGTTGTAT
>SAAR01000021.1 GCA_009916335.1 Erysipelotrichia bacterium
GAGTTAGATTTATCTGTTAATGATTACTCCCAAAATTTAGACATCTCTTATCAAAGTGAGCAAGAAAAATCTTTAGTGGAAAACGTAACACATAATATTGAGTTTGTTAATAAAGATAATGCCATTGTCCATTACATGGTAAAAGGTTCTTTAACAAAATATGCTGTTGAAGATTTGGCAAACTATTTAAACCAGAGATATACAGTTTCAGCTAATGTTGCAAACAAAGAAAACAAAATTTCTGTAATTGCTAATTATAAGGATATTTCTAATTTCTTTTTAGCAGAATATATTATTGAAAGTGCAAATCAAGATGTTGAAAAAGATGGATTGTTTAAAAGCGATTATTCTTACTACAAACCAGCATTTACTTGGTGTATTTCACCAAAAATCGAAGAAATTGCTAGTGTTTATTACGATATTGTAGAACCACAAGTCCATCAAGAAACATTTACAACAAGAGATGATGCGTATCAAAAAACATTAGAAAAGTTAGATAATAAATATACATTAACAGAAATTGAATCAGCAGTACAAACTTACGAATATTGGGCGTTAATTGAATAGTAATTGGAATCATGAGCTAATCACTTTGTGATTAGCTCATGATCAATTACATAAGTAAGCTAAATACGATAACATTTCCTTCTATAATTTAAAAAAAGTGATTTATTAGTTATGTTTATTATTCGAAAAGCAGAATATATAAAGGGTAAAACACCTGATTTATTGAAGATATATACTACAATAAATATGAAGAAAGGGGATTTTAAAATGAAAGAAGAAGGAAAGTTAGTAGCTGTAAATAAAAGAAAAAAAGATGAGTTGTTTTGGTTAGTAGGAGATTTACGAAAAGGACCTAATCATGATTACCTTGTTGTGAGAGCAGAGGGATTTGTAACTAATAAGGTTGTTTTTGGTATAATTTCTAATCAAATGCCTTTACAAAGAGGAGACATTATTGAAGAAATTCCATTTCCTGATAACATACAAGAAATATTAAAAGAGTGGAATGAAAAACCTCGATATACAATTCGAACGATGTTTAAAAAAATAGAATCAAAACAGAAGCTATTTCACGATTTAAGAAAAGACTTAAGTTAGAAGAAAGAGGTAAAAAAATATGGAAAATGAAAACAAGGCGAAGGCCGTAGATGAAGCAGTAGTGAAGAAAAAGAGAAGCAAGAAGCCACTTATTGTGGTATTGCTATTTTTCTTGTTGGTAGGAGGGCTTATCGGCTATTACTACTGGGACAAGACGAACAACCCTTCTGAAAAAATCTCAGGGGAAGTTGAGAATAATGCAACGGGTAGAAAGTTTGTGAAATTTAACTTTCCAGAAGAACATAAGAAAATCGAAGGGGTTTGTAAAGACTACAAAGAAGCATGTGAAGATGAATTGGCAAAAACTTCTTATAAAGAAGATAGTTTATTGGGGGGTCAAGTGATTTGGGGAACTTCTCAATATGGAGGGGTTGACAGTTTTGAAGACCTTGACCCACAAGGTGGAAAATTGGATTTTCGGGCTGGAGTACAGTCTTTACGAGCCATTACGGATGAAGCTGTGCATCCTGATGAAGTCACTGCCTTTAACCAATATTGGAGTGCCATGGCAGAAGTAGAAGCAGAAGAAAATAAAACATTGTCTGATGCGGAAATTGATGAATGGATAGAAAACGCGAAACAAACAGCGATTCAATATGAAAATCCTGCGGCGATTTATATTGGTGATTTATTGAATAATTTAAAAGGAAAGCAACCGACCTTGCAATCGGTATACTATTTACTGATTGCCAATCGCATTTCTCCCCTATATTTATCAAGTACAGATAATGTAGTTGATTATTCTTCCTATTTAGACAGAAGCTATCAAGGGGAAACACAAGAAAAAAGCTTGGTAAACGCTTATACAGATGTTTTTGAACGATTAAACACGAAAACGGGATTGGTTCATTGGTATGTCGATGGTTCTTGGACAGAATATGCCATTCAAGATTTTATTTTGAATGTTAACCTTTTTGTTACATCAAGTGACCAAGCAGAAACAAAAAACAATATCTTGGAAATTGCGCATTATAAAGATGTGTCAAATCAAATGCTTGCTGAATATTTTGTAGGAATTGGGAATCAATCGAAAAAGGCGAATGAATGGGGGTTAGGAAGTGCGAAGCATTCTTTCTACAAACCTGCCTTTACTTGGTGTATTTCGCCAAAGATTGAGAAAATTGCCAGTGCGTATTACGACATTGTAGAACCATTAGTATATCAAGGAAAATTTAATTCTCGTCAAGAAGCGTATGCACAAACAAAAGAAGCTCTCGACAACAAATATACAGTTGAAGAAATTCAATCGGCTATCATGACGTATGAATTTTGGGCATTGCAAGAATAAAAAGTAGCGTTGGCTACTTTTTTTGTGCCTTTTTTATTTATATTTTTCTTTCTTTGTGTCTATGATGGATTAACGAGGTGATAATTATGAAATTAACATTACTAAAGGAAAAGCAAAATCGGATTCTTTCTTTCTGTCTATTAGGGGTAGGCATTTTTCTGTCTTTGTTTTTTTCTATGGGGACGGTAGAAGCAGCTAATATATCTGATGTTGATGTTAGGAATAAAGGACGAGATTATAGTACCATTAAATACCCTGCCATTCGGGCCCATTCTGCTAATGCCAACTTTTTGAATGGAAATGGTAATTGGGTGGGGAGGAAGAGTTCGATAAAAGAAAATAAAAAAATCTAAATGATTCCGATATGGATCAATGAATATTCCTTATAATCTAATGAAAAAGTTTATGATATAATAAATGAAAAAGAAAATATATTTTCCAAATTAGGATATACTATAGTAGATATCATATTCTAATATATAAGTTAATTGTATTGCTTTATTATTCATTTAGGAATATATTGCTTATTATGTGATTGGGCTAAATAGGTCATGAAATATCAGGTGATTTTAATAGACAACTTATATAGGAAATGATATTATAATAGTGGAGATAGTAATATCCCTTTCGGTGTGTTCCACTACCGTTAAATGTGGGGTTGAAAATCTGGTGTTCCGCTACCGTTAAATGCGGAGTTGAAAATCTGGCGTTCCACTGCCGTTAAATGTGGGGTTTAAAAAGAGCCTTCTGGCTCTTTATTTTGTATAAGGGGACAAGTAATGAAAGTAAGAGAATATGAAATAAAATATAGAGATAAATTACAATTTTTTAAAGTATATGATAAATACATTAATGAATTAAGAAAAATAGTTGATAATGTATGTGATAATAAGAATGAAAAAAGATTACATATAGGTATTGTGCTTGTAATAAATAATAGATTGTATTTAGCACCTATGACATCTAATGGGAAAAAATACTTGTTAACAAACAAAAAACATAGGCGTATTGCTTATCCAATTAAAAATGGTGAACTAGGATTTATTCGAATAGGAAACATGATACCTCTTGCTGATAAACAAGCAGAACCTATTTTTATTCGTGATATAGAAGATGAGAAATATAAAAACCTATTAATAGACCAATACAACTTTTTAAGTCAAACAGAAGTTATAAAAGAAATTAGAGAAAAAGCAAATATTTTATTGAACAAGAGATATAACAATGATAATTTCTATCTGGCTGATATAATGTGTAATTTTAAATTGTTAGAACAAAAATGTGAAGAATTTGAAAAAGATATGAAATAACCAAATCTAATGATTTTATTACTTTTTTAAATGTGTTCATTTTTATGATAATAAACGAAAGAGAAAAACGCACGAGGTGCGAGAGAGAATAGAGAAAGAGGTAAGGAAACATGGAAGAATTAAAGAAGCCTATCGAGGCTAAAAACAACAAGAAAAAGACATGGATTTGGAAAATGATTGGCATCATTATTTTGGTTGCTGGTGTATTTGGTGGTGGATACTATCTTAATGAAACATGGAATGCGTCGAAGGACGATGCACAGGCAAAGGCAGAAAAAGGTGCTGAGACGAGTATTTTTGAAGTGAGATATGATGATGAGCTTGGAAACGAATTATATCGTTTTACTATAATTCATAAAGGTGAGGATGTTTTAAAAATCAAAAGTGAACATATAGGATATTACGATAATCAAGATGAATATATTAGCCAAGAAGAAATTGAAGATGCGATGCAAAATTTTAGACAAAGTAAGGAAGATTCAAACACTTATATTGTAAGTAGTTATGCAAAGTATGTTTTTGATAAAAAAAACTTGCAAGATTTATATGTTGTTGAAGTTAGTAAACAAAACGGACTAAAAAGTAAAGAAAATTTATGGGCACTTCCCAAACAAGAAAAATATTACACTGATAATCCTGATGATATAGATTACAACCAAGTTGTTTTATTTGCTGATGGGTCTACTTATAGTGAGTATAAAGAAGAATTGATGAAAACTGAAAATATTAAACAAGTACAATAAACTTAGGATATTCCTAAGTTTTTTTACTAAAGACCTGATTATATTTAGCATTAAGAATATTTTTCTTTCTTACGTCTATTATGTTTATATTATTTAATCAGGAGGTATATTTATGAAAATAAAATCAAAATATTTTCTGCCAACATTTATTCTATGTACAATTTTTATTCTTTTGTATTCAACCAAAACAGTGGATGCCTATATCAATCCACAAGACGGATATTCAGGAATTCGTTTAGCAGGAGGAGGTAAGGCTACATGGACTCCCTTTTATGATTCTAGTGGGCAGTTTTCGATTACTGTTACAAGTAATCAAACAAAAAAGAATTATGTGGGACCTTGTGGGACTGCCGTTGTGCGCGTAACTGTTCCAAAAGTCGCTTCCGTTTCTGAAGGTGGTGCTCATGCAAACTGGTCGATATATAAAGATTTGACTTTTCAGTATGGACGAAGCAGGATTAAGGGGAATAGTAAACTGAATTAATAATTATTTGTTATTATCGTTAACAAATATATTAGGGTAATAAACATGATAACGAAGTGATCATGTTTATTACCTTTTTTATGTGCCATAATACCAGGTTTTGAAAATTAGGGTTGCAATTTCTTATATATTTTCTTTGGACATCTATAATGCTAAAACGAAAATTTATAAAAGGTGTTGCGAGCCATTTCGGGTTTATTAGCTATACACTGAACTGTTTCAATTGAATGGAGATTCACATTCCCTGTTTATCAAGCAAAAAAGAGATAAGCATAAGAAACAAAGTAAAAAGTATAGGCTGAATACAACATGAAGTTGTGTTACAGTTTTAGAGTTGAAAGTACGCACTAATGTACTAGCGAAGTATCGAATTATTTACTGACTTCTAGTTAATGTAACGGTTATTCTTTTTCCATGTGTTGAAGGACACTAAAAAAAGAGGTTGGAGAACTATGTGGGCACATTGCTTTTATCTCTGATAAAAGTCCAAGGGCATGTTGCGGGAAAGTGGAAGACCACTTTTAATGTGTATGGAACTCAACTTACGACCGACCGATTGACCGACCGGAAATTTGTATTGTTTCATATCCCTTGCTGAATGTAATTCGTTAAAATTACATTATCATTTGCAAGGGGTTGAAATCTAGCCTCACTCGCTCCCTCATTCCCTCCCAAAAATTTGTGTATGCTTCGTTTCCCAAGGAAACGATTTTTAAAAAATAAATGTACAATAAAGAAAAAGTTCTTGTATAGAAAAATGAATGCATATACCTAAATAAAAATGCTATTAAATGAATTATTGCTTTCCTTAAAAAATATAAAAAACTTCCTTTTGAAGTATAGAAATGAAAAATCTCATAATCACTAAAATAAGATAATAAAACAATGAAGATTAAAAAACGAAGAAGCTAATAAAAAAAGTTTCTTCGTCATTTTTTTAATATTCATTATGTCTTTTTTTAACATCTGCTTCCACTTTATCAAATTCTGCGAACGCATCCGTTTGGTTTATATCAGCATAATCTCTTAATGAATCAATAACAGATATAGACCAACAGCCTTGTAATCTTTCTGTATCGCAATTGTAATTAAAAAATAAGACATCAAAGGATAAATTGTTTCTCATTGTTAAATTTAGATATGTAGCATCGGTCATTTGGTCCACTAAAATGATTAATATGTCTACGTTATTCAAACCCCAAGTGATACCTATAACTGTTTTAATTTGAATTAAATCATACACAGCTTCAGAAACAATACCAATTTTTATGTTTCCTTTTTTATAATAAAACTTTGGATATATGTTATCAATTCCTTTGCGATTATGGTAAAGATAATTTTCTTGGCTATTATCCAAAAATTGCTTATATCCTTTTCGGTTTAGAAATCCTTTCAACAATTGTTCGCGTATTCCTAGATGATTATCTTTCATGCTTCGAGTGGTGTAATAGACTTTCTTTAAATCTTCAAAAAAATCTTTACGTTCTTGGATTTTATCCCTATCAAAAAGAGCATTAGTTGGGTCCTCATCTTCGATAAGACTCTTTAAATCCTCGTCCTCAAGATAAAGGAATTTTTGAAGCTTCTTTTTGTATTTATCTATATCTGGAGTGAGCGTACCTTTAATGATTTTATTGATACTTCCTTTTGAGATTCCCAATGCGTTCGCCAATTCATTTTGTGAAAATGCTGGTTTACCATTTTCCTCTGAGTTTAATCGTTTCAAAATATATCTTAACTCCATAACATTTCACCTCTTTGCTATTATTATACCATATTTTTTTTAGCCTTTCGTTTCGCAAGGAAACGGTTATTTAAAAAAAGGATATATTCAACTTGCACATTTTATTTTATTCTATGGGTGTCAAAAGAAATTGGCATTTTAGTTATAAAATAGATTGAAAAATCTAATATATATTGTTTTACAAATTGCTAATAAAATAAGCGGAAAGGATAAATGAAAAAAATGGAAAAAGTGATGATTACAACAAAGGAAGCGGCTGAAATTTGTGGTTGTTCAGCAAAGACGATAAGCAAACAATTTAACATTGTGAGAAGTGAAGTATATAAAGGCAAAGAAGAAATGATAGTGAGAGGTATGATTCCTGTATGGGCTTTTAATCAATATATTCTAAAAAATAGATATTAAGATTAAAGGGAATAGTTATGGACGAATTATCGAATTACCAGAAACAAGAACTGGATAAAATCTTGCAAAAATATGAGCTTGATATATGCAAACCAGCGAAACTAAAAAGAATGAGTCAAAATGAAATTGAAAGATATCAGCGAAGTAAAATAAATAAAAAAGGTATCAAAGTAAAAGATAAAGAGGATAATAGAAAATTTATTATTACCTTTTATGCAATCAATGATAAAGGGAAAAGTGTCAGAAAAAGAAAGTATGCATATAATAAAATGAATGGGGATAAAATTGTAGAGGCGATTAATACTAAGATTCATAAGCTAGTAACAAACCCAAGCAGATTGAATGTAAAAGCATTTACGCTGACAATAGAAAAAGCATTAGAAAATTGGCAGAAAGAAATGGAAATGGAAAATACATTAAGAGAATCTACAATAAAAGAGAGAATTTATGTCAATAAAGAATTGTTAACGATTTATAATGAGGCGAATACGACATCTGAGTTAGATGAAGATATGATGAAGAAGTGTAGAAATGCTATTTGGAATCGTAAAAATCAACATACAAGAATGTTGATGTCGCAAAATAAGCGTGCACAGTATTACATTGATTTCACCCTTTTTATTAAGTATCTGATGCAAAATAATTTATGTGATACGACTATTTTAGATAATATTAAACCGATTAAGGTTAAACAGAATGAAGGAATTAGATATACATTTTTTACGGATGAAATGGTCGCAAAGTTGATACAAAAAGAAACGAAGCAAATTAACAAACTATTTATTCTCTTATTATACTGTACAGGAATGCGTTTAGCGGAAGCGAGTGCATTGTGTTGGAAAGATTTGACCCTTAGAAGCAATGCAGTAGATATTAATATTGAAAAAGACTTCACATCAGAAAATGGGATAAGCGATACTAAGAACGATTATTCAAGGCGAATTATTACGGTTACTTATCAGCCATTGATTAGTGCATTGATGGAATACAAACAGCAATTACAAAATAAGAATATGTATAAGAAAGAACATCATATCTTTAGTAATGATGGGGGACTTACACCTTTTAGATATAAGACGATTAATGACCATCTTCGTGCATGGAAAGATGAATTAGGATTTGATGAAAATATTACTTTGCATGATATGCGTGCTAGTTACATTACAAGAGCGATTGAGCAAGGTGTCAATTTAGAGCATATTAGACTTATGACAGGACATAAAGATACAATTATTATTTCAAAGCATTACTCACGTTACACAGCTGGCAAGAAGCAAGAAGTTGCTATATTGACAGAACCAAAAACACAATTAATAATCTAAACTTTTAAAGGGGTAAAACCCTTTTTTTTAATGTGAAAACAACACACAAAAAAGCCTTATTTTAAGCTGTTTTTTTGCTATTTTTTGGGCGGGATTTGGCGGAATTGGCGGAAAATTGGCGGGAAAAAATTTTAAGAGGTCAAAAAAATATGTGGCAGACATTAAAAAAAGCCTTATTTTAAAGGCTTTTCAAGACTCTACTTCACCAGCAGACTAGCTATGTCGTCTAGTATGTTGGGTACAAGACGAATGATTATTCTGGAGAATTATTGTTATGACATATCTAATCTACTGATGGAGTAGAAGGATATAAGGATATATCCTCTCTACTCTTACTTAGATGGAAACACTGTATAATAAATCACCGTAAGAAGGTAAAGGCCAATATTCTTTAGAACAGTTTTGTTCAATTTCATCAGCAACTGCTCTTAATTCATTCATTTTAGGTAGGACAGCAGATTGGTAATTTTTTGCCATAGCTGTTAATCCTTCCACATCTTTCGCTTTAATGATCAATTCATCAAGCTCATTTGTTTTTTCATACATACTTGCAATTAGTGGATTTAATTTTGCTACTAATGCTTCTTCTACACTAACATCTAAAACACCCACTGATTTTTTTACTGCAATACCATCAGTTAAACTCTTAATGTATTTTAAGATTGCTGGAACAAGTGTCTTTTTAGACATGTTAACCATTGTTTCTGCTTCAATGTTAATTGCTTTACAGTATTCTTCAAGAATGATGTCGCATCTTGATTGCATTTCTTCTCTTGTATAAATACCATATTTAGTAAATAACTTAACATTTTTTTCGTCCATATAATGAGGAAGAGCATCAGCAGTCGAACGTAAGTTTAATAAACCACGTTTTTCAGCTTCCACAATCCATGATTCATCATATCCATTACCATTAAAGATAATACGAGAATGTTCATTAATTGTTGTTTTAATTAAATCGTGTACATCTTTTTCAAAATCATTAGATCCTTCAAGTTTTGTCGCAAATTCATCAAGAACTTCAGCAACCATTGTATTTAACATAATGTTAGGACAAGAAATAGATAATTGAGAACCTAACATTCTAAATTCAAACTTATTACCTGTAAAGGCAAATGGTGAAGTACGGTTACGATCGGTATTGTCTTTAGGGAAGTTAGGTAAAGCATCGACAGCTACTTCCATAAACTTCTTGTCTTTTGCAACATATGGTTTATCCTTAGCGATACAATCTAAGATTTCTCCCAATTCATCACCAATGAAAATAGAAATAATAGCAGGAGGTGCTTCGTTTGCTCCTAAACGGTGATCGTTTCCAGCACTTGCAACGGAAATTCTAAGCAAGTTTTGGTATTCATCAACTGCTTTAATTAAAGCGGATAATACTAATAAGAATTGTGCATTTTCATAAGGTGTTGCACCTGGTTCTAATAAGTTTTGTCCTGTATCTGTTGCTAATGACCAGTTGTTGTGCTTTCCACTACCATTGATACCAGCAAATGGTTTTTCATGTAATAAACAAACCATGTCATGTTTTAAAGCAATTTTCTTCATTAATTCCATTGTTAACTGATTGTGATCAGTTGCTACATTAGTAATTGAGAAGATTGGTGCTAATTCATGCTGTGCAGGAGCAACCTCATTATGCTGTGTTTTAGCTAAGATACCTAATTTCCAGCATTCTTCATTAAGTTCGTCCATAAATGCAGCTACTTTTGGTTTTAATACACCAAAGTAATGGTCATCTAATTCTTGTGTTTTTGGTGGCTTAGCCCCATATAAAGTTCTACCTGTATAGATTAAGTCCTTACGTTGATCGTATAGCTTTTTATCAATTAAAAAGTATTCTTGTTCTGGACCAACCGTTGTATTAACACGTTTTGCATCAGTGTTACCAAACAAACGAATAATACGCAAAGCTTGTTTATTGATGACTTCCTGTGTTTTTAATAATGGTGTTTTCTTATCCAAAGCTTCTCCGTTGTAAGAACAGAAAATACTTGGAATACATAAGATACCTTCTTTAATAAAGGCAGGAGATGTAGGATCCCACGCTGTATATCCTCTAGCCTCAAATGTAGCTCTTAAACCACCATTTGGAAAACTAGATGCATCAGGTTCACCCTGAATTAACTCTTTTCCAGAAAATTCCATAATGACACTACCATCACCAGCAGGTGAAATAAATGAATCATGTTTTTCTGCTGTAATTCCAGTCATTGGCTGGAACCAGTGAGTAAAGTGTGTCGCTCCATTTTCAATTGCCCAATCTTTCATCGCTGTGGCAATCGTGTTGGCACATACAGGATCTAACGCTTTTCCTTCTTCAATCGTTTTCTTGTACTTTTTGTAAATGTCTTTTGGTAGTTTTTGATGCATAATGCGATCGTCAAGGACTTGACTACCAAAAATTTTAGATACTTTGCTTTCCATCTTGAATAACCCTCCTCATATAAACAAAGGGCGTTGTGGGTTATGACCACCCACAGCGCCCTTGCTGTTATACGAAGATTTTATACTTAGAATGTATCTTTGTCAATACCTAAATAAGAAAAAATACGTTCCTTTTCATTTATCGAATACAATCGATAAAATAGGGAAAGGTTTCATTTATAATATAGAAAGAGCATAGATGATGAATGCATACAAAACCATAAAAATAAATTACTTTACAATTGCAATATAGGTGGAAATATTATAAAATATCTAGGAACAATGGCGTTCACTGGCAACAATTAGAGGTTGTTTTAGTGGACGGTTTTTTATTTTATGAGTAATTTTGGAGGATTATTATGTATAACGAAGAAACGGTATTATCTTTTATCGAACAAAATGATGTAAAATTTATTCGTCTTGCGTTTTGTGACATTTTTGGAACATTGAAAAATATTTCTATTAATCCACAAGAGATGAAACGTGCTTTTAAAGAAGGAATTGGCTTTGATGCATCGAGTGTGAAGGGATTTATGAATGTAGCAGAATCTGATTTGTTGCTATTTCCTGATCCAGATACGATGGCGATTTTACCATGGCGTCCTCAAAGTGGTAGAGTCCTTCGTTTTTATTGTGATATTAAACACCCAGATGGAACGGTTTTTGAAGGAGATATTCGTCATTTATTAAAAGAACAGGTGGAAGCTTGTGAAAGTTTAGGCTACACCCCAAAAATTGGTAGTGAATGTGAATTTTATTTATTCCAACGAGATGATTTTAATAAACCAACAAAAATTCCTCATGATGAAGCGAGCTATTTTGATGTGGCACCATTAGATGCAGGGGAAAATGTTAGACGTGAAATTTGTTTGAATTTAGAGGAAATGAATATTCAGCCAGAAAGCTCTCACCATGAACAAGGTCCTGGTCAAAATGAAGTGGATTTTAAATATGACTGTGCTTTACAATCAGCAGATCATGTGATTAGTTTTAAAATTTGTGTACGAGCAGTGGCATTACAAAATGGCTTATTTGCTTCTTTTATGGCAAAACCTTTAATGCAAGAAAGTGGTAGTGGTATGCATATTAATATTTCACTGGCTGAAAATGATCGTAATATTTTTGCTAGTGATTATGAAGATATGAAAGAAGAACAAAAATATTTTATTGCTGGTATTTTGAATCGCATAAAGGATATGAGTTTGATTTTGAATCCTACAACAAATTCTTATCATCGTTTAGGTAGTGAGCGTGCACCAAAATTTATTACTTGGTCAAAGCAGAATCGTTCACAGTTAATTCGTATTCCTGCTTCTACGAGTGCAGAGTATTCACGCATTGAAGTACGTTTAGCTGATCCTGCATGCAACCCATATCTAGCATTTACATTATTATTAGCTGCGGGTATGAAGGGAATTATCAATCAAGAAAAACTGATACCTGCTTGTGATATGAATTTATATGAATATAAAGGGAATGATTATGAAATGCTTCCTCATTCGTTAGAAGAGGCTTGTCATTTGTTTAAGCAGAGTGATTTTATTAGGGAACTATTGCCTGCTAGTGTAATGAATAGTTTTTTAGAAGTGAAAATTCAGGAGTGTAAAGAGTATACTACTAGTATTAAGGAAAATAACAGTATTGAAGAGTTTGAAGAAAGAAAATATTTCAAATTTATTTAGTGTGTATTTTTCATAATATAAGGAGGGTAGTGTATGAGTAATTGTTTAATTGTTTCTAGTTTACAAAAGAGTTTAGAAGCTTTGACGCAATTGTTGAAAAACAATAATATCACTACGGTTAGCTGTGTGAAAAGCGGTAGTGAAGCAAGACGTTTATTAGCTGATAAGAAATTTGCTTTAGTGCTTATCAATACACCTTTATCTGATGAGTTTGGTCATGATCTTGCATACACAATCAGTAGAAATAGTGATAGTGGTGTTGTGATGCTTGTTAAAAATGAAGTGCTTGATGAAATGAGCCATAAGCTGTTTGAGTATGGGGCAATGTGTATAGGGAAACCACTTGATCGCATGCTTTTTCAACAAGGAATTCGTTTAGCGTTATCTTCCCATTATCGTGTAGTAGGATTACAAAAAGAAAATATCAAACTGCAAGAAAAGATGGAAGAAATAAGGTTGATTAATCGTGCAAAGTACGCATTAATGGATTATTTGAATATGAGTGAAGGACAAGCACATCATTATATTGAGAAAAGAGCAATGGATCAACGTAAGAATAAATTGTCCATTGCAATGGAAATATTGAAAACATATGAATAATAGGAGGAATTTATGAGAAAATATATATTTGTTACTGGAGGTGTTGTATCGGGGTTAGGAAAAGGTATTACAGCTGCTAGCTTAGGGCGTTTATTAAAGGCAAGAGGTTTAAAGGTCATGTCGCAGAAAATGGATCCTTATATTAATGTCGATTGTGGAACGATGTCGCCTTATCAGCATGGAGAAGTGTTTGTGAGTGAAGATGGGGCAGAAACAGATTTAGATTTAGGTCATTATGAACGATTTATTGATGAAAATTTAAATCGTTTTTCTAATTTAACAAGTGGAAAAGTATATTGGAATGTGTTGAACAAAGAGCGTAAAGGGGAGTATTTAGGAGAAACTGTACAGGTGATTCCACATATTACCACAGAGATTAAAAGTTTTATTTATGAAGTGGGAAATGCTGACAATGCTGATGTAGTGATTTGTGAAATTGGGGGAACCACAGGGGATATAGAATCACAACCTTTTTTAGAAGCAATTCGTCAGATTGCTTTAGAAGTGGGAAAAGAAAATTGTTTATACATACATGTTACGTTAGTGCCTTATATTAAAAGTAGTGGTGAACATAAGAGTAAACCAACCCAGCATTCTGTTAAAGAACTACAATCATTAGGAATCAATCCAGATATTATTGTCTGCCGTTGTGATGAAAAATTAGATACTTCTATTCTTGATAAGATTTCATTATTTTGTAATGTAAAAAGAGATTGTATTATTGAAAATATGACACTACCTGTGTTATATCAAGCACCGTTAATGCTTGAGGAAAGGCATTTCTCTGATATTGTTTGTCGTGAATTAAAGATGGATTGTCCAAAACCTGACATGAGTGATTGGCTAGCGATGATTGAGCGTATTAATCATCGAGATAAAGATGTTCATATTGCATTAGTAGGTAAATATGTAAAATTGCATGATGCTTATTTATCAGTAGTTGAGGCTTTACAACATGCAGGTTATGAGAATGGTGCACATGTCCATCTTAAATGGGTAAGCTGTGATCAACTAAATGAACAACAACTAGCACAACAGTTGTGTGATGTTGATGGTATAATATTGCCAGGTGGTTTTGGCGGACGTGGTATTGAAGGAATGATTAATGCCTGTAAATATGCCAGAGAAAATGATATTCCCTATTTTGGTATCTGTTTAGGAATGCAGATTGCTGCTATTGAATTTGCTCGTAATGTGTTAGGTTATCAAGATGCGAATTCAAGTGAATTTGATGCTTTAAGTGAATATCCAATCATTGATTTAATGGATAATCAACTAGGTGTTGATCGCAAAGGGGGAACTATGCGATTGGGTGCTTATCCATGTAAGATTAAAGCAGGAAGTATATTAGAAAAAGCCTATGGAGAATTAGCGATTAGTGAACGTCATCGTCATCGTTTTGAATTTAATAATCGTTTTAGACAAGTGTTTGAAGAAAAAGGAATGCACATTGTAGGAACAAGTCCTGATGAAAAACTCGTGGAAGCTATTGAAAAAGAAGGAAGTCGTTTCCATGTTGGTGTACAATTTCATCCCGAATTTAAATCTCGTCCAAATCGTGCACATCCACTATTCAAAGCTTTTATCAAAGCTTCTATTCATTAAATATAATCTCACTTTTAATAGTGAGATTGCTTTTTTTGTTCGCTGATTTATGTCATAATTCTTTTCTTACACTTTTGATTGTGATATGATAACAAGGATAGTAGGTGATAAAATGGCAAAAGAAAAACAAGGAAAAAAAGCAAAAAAGAACAGTCAATTTCGTAAAATAATAGATACCGTTATTTTTGTAGTTGCGGTTTGTGTATTTTGTTATGCAGGTTTTAATTTATATAAAATTTATCAAGCAAATCATGAGGAAAAAAAGGAAACAGAACATTTGCGTAAGTTGGCAGATGTGCCTAGTAATGAAAAAGGTTTAGAAAACTTTAGTGTTGATTTTGATAAGTTGAAAAAGCTAAATCAAGATATTGTAGCGTGGATTGTTGTAAAGGATACAGAAATATCATATCCTGTTGTGCAAGGTAGTGATAATGATTACTACTTAACACATACCTTTGAAAAGAAAAATAATTATGCTGGAGCGATCTTTATGGATTATACAGCAAGTCCAGATTTTAGCGATCAAAATACATTTATTTATGGACACAATGTTTATCATGGAACGATGTTTGCAGAATTAGCGAATTATATGGATCAAGCGTTTTTTAATGCTCACCCTTATATATATTTATATACACCACAAGGGAATTACAAATTGCAAGTATTTAGTGCGTATGTAGATAAGGCTGATTCAACTTCCTATCGAATGGGGTTTGCTTCTGAGCAAGAGTTTCAAAATTATTTAAACGAAGTTAATGCCAAAAGCAAATATGCAAGTGGTGTGGAAGTGAGCAGTGTGGATCGTATTGTTACGCTGTATACATGTTCCTATGAAAATGGACAAAACCCAACAAATAGTGATGCAGAGTATATTGATGAACGCTATTACATTCATGCAAAAATAGTGAAGGAGTTGAATACAGGTGAATAATTTATCTTCAAAAATAGGTGGTTTTTTATTGATTTTTATTGGTGTTGGTTATTTAGGAAATCAACTAGATATTTGGCAATTTTCAATTTTCTTTCGTGGTTGGTGGGCATTACTTTTAGCTATTTGGGGTGTTTACCATATGATTGAAAATCGACCTAATGCATTTAATGTCATTTTAACAGGTTTAGGTGTTTATTGGTTTTTATCGGCTAACCACTGGCTTTCTTTTCATCTTACTTATGAGTTATTACTAGCAATCCTATTAATTTACTTAGGAATTAGAACAATGTTTCATCAACGTGATGAAAGATGGAACCAACCAAAAGATAATACGAAAAGAAATAGCGATGAACATTTATCTATCCATTCTACATTTAATACACAGCGTTATATACATGAACAAGGAAAAAAGCTTTATTCTTGTCGTTTAGAAAATACGTTTGGTTCTTTATTTGTCGATTTAAGAGAGGCAGATGTTAGTGAATTATTCGAAATTAACGTTGAGAATACATTTGGTTCAATGGAGTTGCTTTTACCTAGTGATGTAAAAGTAATCGCAAAAGAAGATAATATTTTTGCAAGCTACTATGTGGATCAAAGTTATGGTAGTAAAGAAATCTATATAAAAGAGAACTGCGTGTTTGGAACATTAAAAATACGAAAGGCAAAAAAAGATCATAAATAAACAAATAAGAGATGACACAAACTAAAAGTGATCATCTCTTAATTATATTTATCAATATTTTTATGTTTGTTTCATATACTGTAATGGTGATGTTATGCACAATAAAAAACGATTACTATGTATGGAAGTAATCACACTATCTATGGTTGGTTTAGTGATGGTATACAGTTCCTCTTATGTATGGGCAACATTTAAATTTGAAGATCCTTATTATTTTTTAAAACGGCAAGCAATTTTCATGTTTATCGGTTTTGTCGCTATGTATTGTTTTAGTAAAATTGATTTATTAAAACTGCGTAAATATAATAAAGTGATGTTTATCCTCGGTATATTATCTTTGCTTTTGGTATTAATACCAGGGATTGGTGTGGCAAGAAATGGAAGTCGTAGTTGGTTTTCACTCGCTTCCTTTTTAATTCAACCATCAGAATTTTTTAAAGTTATCTTAATTTTTTGTGTAAGTGATTATTTGGCAAAAAAACAGAAAATAAAAAAGTTAAAAGATTTTATCATTCCTTTAATGATGGCGTTTGTAGGTTTTATCCTTATTTTATTACAGCCAGATTTTGGAAGTGGTATGGTTATGGTCTGTGCGATCATTGTTATTTTGTTTTGTGCGAAAGTACCGCTTCGCTATTTTATTTATGTTGCATTGTTAGCCGTCTTAGGTTTAAGTGGATTAATTATTAGTGCTCCTTATCGTATGGAACGTATTTTATCATTTCTTGATCCTTGGAGTGATCCACTTGGCAGTGGTTTTCAAATGATTCAATCTTTATATGCGATTGGACCAGGAGGTGTTTTTGGTAGTGGCATTAATGGTAGTATTCAAAAGCACTTCTATTTACCAGAACCACAAACAGATTTTATCTTTGCTATTTTTGGTGAAGAATTCGGTTTTTTAGGAAGTGTATTATTACTAGGCTTATTTTTACTTGTTATTTATGAAGGGATTCATATTGCCATTGCTTGTGAAGAAACCTATTTGTCCTATGTGAGCATTGGTTTAATTTCTTTATTTGCTATTCAAGTGATGATTAATCTTGGAGTAGTTGTTGGCTTATTTCCTGTTACGGGCATTACTTTACCACTCATCTCCTATGGTGGCAGTAGTGTGATTGTGATGTTGAGCTGTTTTGGTATGATTATTAGTAACACAAAGCACTAAGACATGATATAATATTAAAAATGGAGTGTGATTATTTTGAAAATGGTAATTGCTACTGGGGGAACTGGTGGTCATATTTATCCAGCCTTGGCTCTTGCTGAAAAAGCCAAGCAGCGATATACAAATTTAGATATATTGTTTATTGGAAATGATGATCGAATGGAGAAAGATGTGATTCCTGCGAATGGCTATGCGTTTAAAGGGTTGCATACAAGTGGATTAACAGGTTCTTTATTAAATAAATGTAAAGCACTTGTGCAGATGGTATTGGCACAAAAACAAGCGAAAAAAATATTAACTGCATTTCAGCCAGATATTGTTATTGGGTTTGGTGGGTATGTAAGTGCACCTGTTTTATTAGCGGCTCATAAATTAAAGTTTAAAACAATGATTCATGAACAAAATTCAATGGTTGGTAAATCCAATCAGGTATTAGCAAATAAAGTAGATGGGATTGTAATCTGTTACGAAAAATGTTTTGCACAGATGCCAAAAGAGAAAACAAGACTTTTAGGGAATCCACGTTCCACGCTTGCCAAAGAAACAAAGTTTAATGCTCGCTATTTTCACTCTTTACAAGTCGATGAAAGTAAGCCGATTGTTTTAGTGGTGATGGGTTCATTAGGTAGTAGTAGTGTTAATGAAATGATGGTAGAGGCATTAAAAGGCATAGAAGATGTTACCTTTATTTATGTTACTGGTAAAAAAGATTATGCGAATATGAAAAATAAATTTAAACAACCTAATGTATATGTCGTAGACTATGTGGATCAATTAGCTATTTTGAAGCGAATTGATTTAATGGTATGTCGAGCAGGGGCGACAACAGCCGCTGAAATTACGGCTTTAGGTGTGCCTAGTATTTTAATTCCTAGTCCTTACGTTGCACATAATCACCAATTTTATAATGCGAGTGTACTAGTAGATAAAAAATGTGCGTTTATGATTGAAGAAAAAGACTTAAACAAGGATATTCTTTATGATAAAATAAATATGGTTATTCATAATCAAAAATTAATGAATGATATGAAAAATAACGCACTTGCGATTAGTTATCCAAATGCAAGTGAAGATATATTGTCTTTTGTGGACGAGATTGTGGGGTAAATATGAATCTTATGGAAGAAAAATTACAAAGTCATGGCGATTTGGAAATCAATGTGCCTTTGTCTAAACATACAACATTTCGTATTGGGGGAATATGCAAATATTTTGTGTATCCAAAAAATGAAATGTCATTGCTTAGAATTATTGAATTATGCAAAGAAAATAAGTTAGCGTATCGTGTTTTTGGTAAGGGTAGTAATTTGCTTTGTAGTGATGATTATTATGATGGAGTCATTTTATGTTTGGATCGCTATTTCAATGAAATACAAATTGAAGAAGATGGACAAATTTTTGCACAGGCAGGCGTTTCGTTAATCTATTTGGCACATGAAGCAATGAAAGCTTCCTTAAGTGGTCTTGAATTTGCAAGTGGGATACCAGCAACTCTAGGTGGAGCTCTTTATATGAATGCTGGTGCTTATAAAAGTAATATGGCTGACATTGTTAAAAAGGTATATGTCTTAAAGGACGATTCTTGTGTGTGGATCGATGTTGATGAATTAGCCTATGCCTATCGTTCTTCGATTTTTCATCACCATCGTGATTGGATTATTTTAGGTGCTAGGCTCCAATTGAAAAAAGGGGAACAAAGCGAAATTAAAGCATTAATGGATTCTCGTCGTGAGCGAAGATTAGCATCACAACCTTTGAATAAACCAAGTGCAGGCAGTGTTTTTAGAAATCCTCAAACATATCCAGCATGGCAACTGATTGAAGAAATCGGTTATCGTGGCAAACAAATCGGGGGTGCAAAAGTTAGTGATAAACACGCTAATTTCATCGTTAATGAAGATCATGCGAAAGCGAGTGATGTAGATGCATTAGTAAAAGCAATTCAAAAAGAAGTACATGAAAAATACCAGATTGAAATGAAGATGGAAGTTGAGAAATTCAATTGGCAAGAGTAATACCTAGTCGATTCGATGAAGTACTTCAAAATGATGAATTAGAGGAAAGAGAAAATATTGCTAACGAGAACAAAAGAAGAAAAAGACGCCGTCGTAAGAGAAGAAGGCGTATGGTATTGTTGGGATTGATCATCATAGCAGTTATTTATGCATTGAGTGATTATTCAAATATTAGAATTGTTGAAATGAATGGGAATGCCTATTATTCAAAACAACAGATTATGAGTAAAGCGAATATTAGCTATGATATGAAATCAATATTAGCTCCATCTTTTCTAATTAAAAATAGATTAGAAGAAGATGTGTTGATTAAACATGCCAATGTTCATAAAACATGGGATGGGATTGTTAAGATTGATATTGAAGAAGAAAAATTAGTTGGTTATTACAATCAGAATGGCAAAGATTATTTGATTATTGATGGCGAAGATGATGTGCTTATTAAAGATGAAGGTAAATTGGCAAATGTGCCATATTTAGCAGATTTGAATAAAGAGCAGATTGCGAATTATAAAAAAGCAGTTAATAAAGTAGCAAAGGAAAATATTTATTTAATTTCTGAAGTATCTCATTATGAAACGAGTTATAATAAAGATATGTTAAAGCTAACGATGCAGGATAATCATGTGGTTTTTACTTCTTATGCAGGACTTGCACTGTTAGATAGCTACAAAGAGATGCTAAAGGGTTTAAATACCGATTTAAAATGTATTGTGTTTGCCGAAGAAACAAACACAATGTATACAGAAAAGTGTGAATAATGTTGTTTTTTTTAAAAATATGATATAATCATTAGGACGATACGAGGAGGCAGTTTATGTCAGTAACAAGAAACACAAAATTTGGGGATATTAATATTTCTAAAGAAGCGATTACTAGTTTAGCTGGTGGCGTTGTCAGTGAATGCTATGGTGTAGTAGGAATGGCTTCACAGAAAATGTTAAAAGATGGACTCGCTGAATTATTAAAAAAAGAAAATTATGCAAAAGGTGTAATCGTTAAAGAAAACGAAGGAATGCTTGATTTAGATTTATACATCATCGTTTCACATGGTGTGAAAATTTCTGAGGTAGTATTAGAAGTGCAAAAGAAAGTTAAATATGTGCTTGAACAATCACTAGAGATTGAAATTAATGCAGTTAATGTGTATGTACAAGGCGTTAAAGTAATGGAATAGGGGATTGCGTATGGAAAAGATTAATGGATTAATATTCAAACAAATGCTTGAAAGTGGAGCAAACAATCTTATGAATGATTTCACTAGAATTGATGCTCTAAATGTATTCCCTGTACCTGATGGAGATACAGGAACTAATATGTCATTAACATTTAGTGCAGGTGTTAATGATGCATTAAAAGTAGATAGTAATCGTGTATGCGATATTGCAAAAGCGTTATCAAAAGGTTTGTTGATGGGGGCAAGAGGAAACTCTGGAGTTATTACATCACAGATTTTTAGAGGATTGTATCAATCATTAGATGGTGTAGAGGAAGTCAATGCATTACAGTTAGCAAATGCTTTTGTGAATGGATCAAGAGTTGCATATAAAGCAGTAATGCGTCCTGTGGAAGGAACCATTTTAACAGTGATTCGTGAAGCGAGTGATTATACATTATTGTATGCTGCTGATAAAGGGGATTTAACATGTGAAGATGTGTTAGCAAAATTAGTTTTAGAAGCAAAAGAATCATTAGAAAGAACACCTGAATTACTACCAGTATTAAAAGAAGTAGGTGTTGTAGATAGTGGTGGAGCAGGGTTATT
>SAAR01000272.1 GCA_009916335.1 Erysipelotrichia bacterium
AGCCCCTATTATGGACAAAAACTTGTCCTTTTAATCCTTTATACTTATCTTCAATACTTCAGCATTTTAAGGATTATCATGTCTCAGAAAATGAACATCCCTTTATCCAAGGCCCCTTTATTATTAAGCTTTATTGAACAAGTCATTAAATTTGATGGGAAAATAAGCATTCAATGCGATCTTGCAAATATATTGTTTATTACAGGACGTTGTAAATGCAAACAAAAAGATTGTGCTACTGTTTATTTAAAGAAAAACAGCGAGTGGAATGAAGATATTTTGAATCAGTCTGTCCTCATTGATACCAATAAAGGAATTATCATTTTACATTTTGAGGAGAATGGCTACATGGAAGTAGAATCACTATGCTACAACTTTTCCCCCTATCGACATGAACTCGAACGCATCTTTTCAAATGACTTTACATTGCCATCTAAAAAAGAAAAAGGCGCTCTTAAACGATATTTCAAACATTTAAAAACAGGAAATATGGAAATCATTGTTCTTGATGAATAGATAGATTTTCTATCTATATGAGTATGAAAGATTTTATGTATTTATTGGATGGTTTGCAAACTCAATCAACCCATCAATGAGTTTTTGAAAATAATGTTTCGTGTCATATTGAATCATAAAATCATTGTCAATTCCCAATGAACCAATAAATCCTAAATGATCTTCAATTAATGTATATTCTACACTGCCTTCGAGAACAGGAATAAAAAAACCATCAATGATATGGGTTAGATGATGGTTGTAGTGATTGAAACGTGAGATATGGTCATATGAAATATTGGGTAAATACTTTTGCATAAATCGCTGAAAAGAGAGTGCTTGTTCTTTTGTTGTGGCTCCAATAAAATACATAGAAATATCAGATGCTAAAGAAGATAAACAAGAACACTCCGCCATCACTTACCTCTTCTACTGTTTTAGAGATGACAGTATAAAAAGAGTAATGGACATATTGTTGTCTACATTCATCTTTATAATCCTTTGAAAAAGAAGGAGAAACGATGAACACCTATGATTTTGGAATATCACAAGATATCATCATGAAGCATTTTAGAAACAATCCCCATATGCTGCCAAAAGCATTACAGACCATTGATACCTATGATTGGGATATGTTGCTCTTCTTTTTACATAAACCCTATTTTGAGCATATTGATTTTTTTTACTGGGATTATGTGGACTTCCTCGATGTTACATGTACATATACACTGGAAGAGGCATTAAAGGCATTGACAAGCTTATGCAATGATGAGCAGGTTATTTCCAAAATAAAAGCATTGTATGAACAAGCCCATATCCCATTTCGTAATAGACAGATTTTAAATAAAACCACACTAGAAATCTCTATGGGAATGATTCATCTGATCTTGAGATGCTTTAAAAATAACAGCTATTTGCAATCAGCATTATTGGACACTTCGCTTATCACGCGACATGTAGATTTTGAGCTGACCTATTGGCATCTGTACGATATATTGATGTTTTTAAAAAGACGGTATAGTGATGATGAGATCATCACATTGTTTACAGCAACAGACAACATCCCTTTTCCTGGACGGGATGCCGTGTTTTATACCATCGCAATGCTCTATGATGAATATGATGATGTTATAGAAGAGCACTTTGTGAAAGGTGAGCTTAGTATTTACAGTATATCTGAGACATTTCATGAAATACTAGAGCGCTATAGACCAGAAGCTTTGGATGATTTTTATAAAGAAGACACCGATCAGTGTGAAGAAGACGAAGAGCATGAAGCACCTCAAAAAAAAACATTTTTTAACGTGCTTTATACGTGGATGAACCATGGTAAAGAGATCGAACTGGATTCTTTTCAAAGCTATGTTGACAGACCCGCTTCAAAAGAGCAGTTTTATAGAAATATCATTGATTTTGGGGATAAGGATGTGATGCTTTTTCCTAACATCAAGTATATTGTTACGTCTTATGTAAACTCAATACTGAAAAAATGGCTGATATAATCTTCCCAAAAGGACTAAAGCTCTTGTGTAGAGAGCTTTAGATAACGCTGGCGACTTGTTGTTTTAAATAATCAAGGATTTCTTTTCCATAAGTATTGGCTTTACGATTAAGATACATTGGATGATAGGTTCTAAAGGCCATGCCATTGAAGTTTTCAAACCCTGGAAAATGTTTTAGATCTAAGTGACAGCATTTCCATTCATCCACACTTAGTCCATCTATCTTTTTATAGAGTTTTCGATAATCGCCCTCTTGTTTGATGATCGGATCAATGAAGAGCTTATCATAGACATGCCCGGTGAAAAAAAGAATGATTTTAGGCTGAATGATCTCGATCTCTTTGGCTAAGATACCTTTGTGGAAAGCAAGGAGTTCTTTGAGCTGCTCATCACTGGCGTTGGAGATATTTTTCGTTTTACTCTTATCACCTAGATCGAATTTGAACATATTGTTAAAGACTGGTACCATCTCGTTTGACCCCATAACGTGCTTAGCATATGCAAAATACAATCGATTATGTTCTTTATGGTTGTCATGGTAATCTTTATAGACTTTCATTTGCGCTTGAACGCCAATTCTTTTAAACATTTCCCAATCATAAAACCATTCATTTGTTTCTTGTCCGACAATCATCACATTAGGATTTTGGTTTTGAACTTCTAAGCTTATTAAGTACGGGGATGAAAGACTTGTAATCACATCGTTTTTATAAAACTTTTCTTCATAAAATGCTTCTAATTGTTGTTGTTTGATATGTATCATATCGATTCCTTCTTCCCTCATTCTGACTTTTTTGATTTATTATAAAAATGTTACTGAAAGAATAAAAACATGAATATGTCTATGATTCTTGCGATCTTTAACCATAGTAAATCTGATGCTAGTATAAAAACCCAAACAGCCACAGAGGAATTTTATTGCCTATTCCTGTTTCTAAATCATCGCTTGCCACATAAGAGTTAGGAATATCTTTGATTTGTTCAAAACCTTTTTTTCTACCTCCAACTTCAAATGTGTATTTTTCTTCACAATAGAAATCACCGCTTTTACTAGCAAAAATACCAATATCTTGTAAGGGATACTTGATGCTGTAATAATTGTCCATTTGATTGATAAAAAATGTTTCTCGCAAATTACCAAGATCTGGCTCTTTGGTGTACATTAAATTTGTATTGGCTAAATAGATTTTTTCTGGTTTATCAATGGATTTCATACACAAAGAATTTTGCATCAATAATTTGATAAGCCCCGCATCATCCAGTTTTGAAAGGTACTCTTTGAGAGTTCTATCATCTGTAATATCGGCTGCTTTTTTCATATCACTCATATTAGGCTCAAACGGTACACTTTTGATAATAACAGAAAGTAATGTTTTTATCTTTTTGATACTTGTACCGTTGAGCTTTGGATAAACATAGAGCAAATCACTCTCAATGGAAACATTGATGTTCTGCTGAAGCGTTTGTAAAAATAGTGTAAGATTTGGTAGAGAAAGATAGTAAGGATAATAGCCGTATTTGAGATAGTTTTTGAACAGAGGAATAATCTTATGCTCTTTTTGTTCAATCTGTTTTTTAATCGCTGTTGCTACTTCAACGTGTTTTTCTAAAATAGTTTGCAGTGTATAACATTCAAACTCAAGACCATAATGCAGTTCTAAAAACTCTCTAAAACTCATACCTACCATAGAATACACAATTGCCCGTCTACTGAGGTCATGACTGCCTTGATTGATTTGTAATGCAGAACTTCCTGTAGCAATAATTTTAAGATCACCAAAACGGTCATAAATATTTTTTAGCTCTGCTGACCAAGAGCTGTATTTATGAATCTCATCAAAACATAGCAATTTTCCGCCGTTAAGTACGAACTCTTCTGCGATTTCCGTCATACTAAATTGGGATGTATTCTGAATATCATCTAGATTGACATATAAAGCCTCATGTTCTTTATAATGAAGACTCATGTATTGGGCAACGGTTGTTGTCTTACCAATACCCCTTGGTCCAATGATAATGGAAAGTCTATGTTCTAGAGATTGTGTTTTAATAAAGTATCGTTGATAGGCTTGATTGTTTAATGTAACAAATTCACGACTTTTAAAAAAGAGCTCTTCCAGCATGACAATTCCTAATGTGTTATAAAACAATTATACATTAATTATATATGTAATGCAATACACAACAATAGAATAAGAAAAAAATAATTCATGTCTAAATCATTTATAGGGAGCGTTAAATAACACGCAAATCAAGCCATTGAATTAGCTTGATTTGTGAGAAAATTTATACTATGTACCCATC
>SAAR01000273.1 GCA_009916335.1 Erysipelotrichia bacterium
GATGATTTGTTATTAAGCAATATCCTTGCTTTTGAACCTATTTGTTTGGAACCTAGTTTGATGTATTACCAAGATTATCTACATTGCTTCGGATAAAAAGGGGTCGCATTCGACCCCTTTAAAGATTCCACCGATCCCAGTCTTAACATCCTTATCAAGCGGATCGGCAAGGTCTCCATCGTAATGGCCGGCCTAACTGTTGCCTGGAGCCTGTTCTGCCCCCTCTTCAATAACGTAAAAATTTAACCACGTCTTGGCTCTTAAGTTTCTAAAAAAGCAACTACCGAGAATTTCTCGGTAGTTCAATAGGACAGAGAATAAAACGTAACTCATAAGGTCCTTTACACTTATTCCCAATATGCGCTGTGATTCATCCAGATGAGAGGATATCTCTCCGTCTAAATCGGCTTATAAAAACTCTTTTAACACGGGACCAAAGACGTCTCCTTTCCTATGAGTGAATCCCCACTACGAAGTTATGATAATGCATTTTCCCGCATTAACGGGTGCTCTTGACTGTTTCTATCCATAATGCAAAGTAAATTGTTTTTGGACAGAGTTCAAATTACGGTCTCTTTACCGGATAACGTTTGAAATCTGATTCATCCGAATGCATTTCTTTACTTTTCATATGTTTTTAGGTATTATTGATTTTCTAAGTATTCTACGAAAGCTTTAAGTCTAGCACTGTTTGCTCGTCTTTTAAAATTCTCCATATGATGTACGTCAATTTCAGAATGACAACGAACACAGAGACATTGTAAATTCATTTCTTTGTTATCCTGTTTATTACCGTTTATATGATGAACATCCAAGAATCTTTTATTTAGACCGGTCAAAACAATTCCACACTTCTCACATGTATATTGTTGAGATGCTCTGTAAGATTTGCTAATCTTAGGCCATTCTTTAACATAACCAAACATATCAACTTCTATATCTTGAGGAGCTTCTTCTTCATTTCCTCCCAATTTATTAAAGAAATCTTCTGTTGTTTCTGATTCTTCTAATTGCATTTCAACTAGAATGCTTCTACAAAAACCACAAAGTTGAAGTGAAACATCTTTATAAACTATTTCCGGGTGAAATCGTTCTTCAATATCATTCGTTTTTGCCGTTGAGAAACGATAATATTTATTCCAAATCTGATTGTCTAAGAACGATTGAATTGTTTTACATTTTAAAACATGATATTTAGGTAATCCATGTACTGAGACTAAGAAAGAATGCTGATACATATATCCTTGATGTTTTATTCCCTTTTTATCAACATAATAAATTCCAAAACCATCAAATGAAATTTTCTCATTTTTGATTTCCTTTTCTCCTACAACAGTCCTGATAATCTGATAACCAGTCCCTTCTTTAACAGAAATCCCTTTTTTCTTAAGAAACTCTTTTAGTTTCTTAAAACCATATAATTCACTCATTTTGCTCATTTATTTCTGAAACAATCTCTTCAATAAGTTCTTCGCTTGTTGTAATAATTCGGAATTCTACTCTACGAGAGAATTGAGCGTTAATATCTTTATGTGTGACAAATGATTCTTGTTTATTGTCATCTAAAGTACGTCCGTATGATAGACCATTAGCTGTTATCCAATATTGTAACTGATTCTGTGCTTCTATAGGAAGGCTATTAAAGTAAGTCATGTGCCGGAAGTATTCTAATACTTTCGCTGAACGTTCTTGTGAGAGCATAACATTCCCGATATATGGATCTAGGCTCTTACCGTAATAGGCTAACGTATCTGTGTGTCCTTCTATCCTAATTTCTTTAATCTTATGTTTATATTTTTCATTGAGAAGAATATTGAAATATTTAGGTAAAAAGATATCTAGTATTTTAGCAAATGAAGGGGTAATTTCTGATTTTCCAAGTTCAAACATTACTTCTGGATTTGTGAATCGAATAGATAGATCCTTTCCAATTTCCATATTCCATGCTTGAAAATTATCTTCAAACGAAGATCTAAGGTCTTTATAAATAGCCGCTTTTGAATCTTGGAAATCAGTAACAACTCTTTGCCTTTCCTTTTCTGCTTTTTGAACTTCAAGCATGTAAGAAATAGAAATAAATAAAAAAACTACCATTAGTCCAGTCATTAAGTCTGAAAATGACAGCCATGTATCATGTTTATGTCCCATTAATATTTCCTCCCATTTTCATACATAGCTTGGATACATGCATCTAGATTTGATAAAGTACCATTAAGCCTATTATAGAATTCTTCATTAATTGTTGACACACTATCATTAAGATGTGCAGAGGCATTAGCAATTAATCCAACACCTTCATTTAAATGCTTTTTTGTTTCTTGCCAGAATTGGTTGTTTATGTCTTTTATTTGGTTTATTTCATCTAATTTATTTACAAGTAAGCGAACGCCATCCCCTAAATCCCGGTGATTGCGAATCCATGTGTTTAATTCATGTGTTGCTTCATCAAAAGCTTCGGTCCCATTATTAATTTTACCAACAGCATCATTGAGCTTGCCAGTCATTTCTATGAATTTAGTATCATCAATCAATACTTTCTGCAATTCATTAATAAGTCTTTGTAATTGACTGTTATCACCAACAAGAGCATGAGTATTGTCTGCGACTTCATGAAGAATTGTAGATGTGCTTTTAAATTCAATAGTCATATCTTTATATTGAGAAGTAAGCTCTGATACCATAACCTTATTCTCTTTTTGCCATGTATTTAGATTCTCTACACTCTTATTCAATTGATCAAAGTTCTCCTGAACCAGTTTGCTAATAAGATCATTCATCTGTTTATTGAATTCTTCTGTGACTTTTTTCATCACCTCAACAAGAGCTTCAACATTATTCTTTCTCATTAAGTCAGAAAATTCATCGAATTTATTTGCCATTAACTTATTGCCTTTTTCCATAGCATCAGTAATTACAACTATTTCACCTTTTACTGTAGCTGAAAGAGATTTTGTTTCATACAAAGTCTCTTCTTGGATGCCTGATTGGGTACTCAATATATCAACCATTTCTCCCAGTTGGGTCAATACGCTCGATGTCGTTGATTGTGATTTTTCAATATTAGATTCAATTCTTTCTAGACTAATGTTTGAAGAATTTAAATGCTTATTTACGCCAATCAATTCTTCATGAGTGTCAATAATAATAGAGTTTGATTTTTCTATCTTCGAGGCTATCTCGTTTATTGACACTATCCTTTTAGCTTGATTGTCCATGATGGACAACATCTTTTCTTGTGTTGTTGGTACTGTGTTCATACTTTTGCTTAAAGCAGAAATATCTTTTGCCTGGCTTTCAAGTAAATTTACAATTTGTGTTTGAAGAATTTTGTTTTGATTTGTAAGGTTATCAATTGAGTCATTCACTTTTCCTTGTCCAATACTCATTTTCTCTATTGCTGAATATAATTTTAATATCGCATCTTGTTCTGTAGATGGGGTATCTTTATCTAATTTATCTGAAATACAATTGATCCGCCAACTAACATACATTGAACATATCATACCTGCAATTGAAGTTCCAAAAGCCATTTTTAGACCATTTAGCAAGGTTTCAATGCTTGTGGAGATAGAAGAAGTATTAAAATCATACAAGCCGAGTGTGATACCAAAAAAGGTGCCCAATACTCCTAATGTTGATAAAAAAGATGGGAAATAATCAATTACATTTTGCTTTTGTTTAAATGTATTATTATTCTTAGCTCTTTTGATTATCAGTAAAAAGGCAACAAAAAAACCAAGTATTATTCCTATTGAAATTAAAGTGATTGTCATAATAGTATTAGTGGTTATCTCATTTTCATGAGGAAGTAAATAATCTCATATCTGTATAATAAGTGTTCATTATGTATATATGTATCTGAAAAGGATTAAGTAGAATCCTACTTAAAACTTAATTTAGGTAAACTGTTTACGATATCAACTGTTTGAACACTAACATTAATAATGCTAAGCAATAAGTCTAGTATATATCTTTCGTTATTATGTTCTGTTGCCCAATCGTTAGGATCATTCTTTATCTGACTATCTTTGTTAATAGTAATCTGGTAACGCTCCATAATCCATTCTATGGCACTTTTCCCATTCACCACATATTCGTATGCTTTCGCTGGTATATTTTCAATTGTTATCTTACTATTGAAAAGAATTGTATCTTTCTGATCTTTCTTGGGAAAGCGCATTTTTTCAACTTTGTAGAATCCACTTTCAGCACCTATTATAGTTACACCATCAAATGCCGGAACAGATTCATAGTTTAAATGTAAATCAGCTAATTTCCGACCAGCTTTACTGAATGCCCA
>SAAR01000274.1 GCA_009916335.1 Erysipelotrichia bacterium
TCATCTTCGGGTAGTGCGGGCTTACCAGCGCCTGCTCTTCTTCCACCCCATGTGTTTTTCTTTAGCTTTTCACCCACGATTTACTGAACTCCCTATCTTTAAATAATGAGGCTATCCCTGTTATTTGTTTAAGGCGCAAAACTTCATCGGCAGACATTCCTAAATGCTTGCTAATCCAATTATTGCTTTTACCCATTTCAACCAACTCGGCCACAATATTACTCATTAAATCAACATCGTGAGATCCCCTAGCTCTATTATGACGAATAGTACTCGCCATTCGGTCACTAATAGGTTTATCAATAACAGACACAGGAAGTCTCCCCCCCTCCCTATCATATATATCCTTATGTTTCAGCATTACTGTGTATCGGTGAAACCCGTCCACAATTTCATACATATTATCATCGGCGTGATAGTAACATACAATAGGCATAGTATACCCATCTGCTTTAATGCTATCATATAATAATTTCATTTCTGCTGGGGCAACAGAGTTTGGATTGTATTCATTTGCTCTAATTTTTTCTATAGGTACTGCAATTATATTATAAACTGGACTTTTCATATTATAACTCCTTATACTTTTCCACTAAATATTTACTCCGTTCGCTTAAATTTTTAGTAATACTAAATGACAATCCTTTACATATATAGTCATTTTTAATGATACACATAGCCATTCGTTTCCATGTGAGGATATCATCCTTACTATCAATTGACGGTACGGAATCAATTATTTTTCTAAATTTAACAACTTCTTTATCACCTTTCCCTCGCTTACTAAACGAATGAGTATTTGTGATGTAATCACCATAATCAGTTTCTAATTCTGTAATGAAATCAGATTTTAATGGACATCCAACTCTATTCCAATATTTTATGAATTTTATGAATTTTCTTTTATAATGCGTTGCCAGATCATCAGGCAAAGTTGCTAGTAAGAATTTAGTGAACGATCGCCACGTGTGACCATTCGGCAATTTATAATTGGCGGTCATAATCTTATTGCCTGAATATATATTTCCGAAATTCGCACCACTAACACGATTAGCCACTTTAGCCCATGTTTGTGGTTCTATAACTCGAAATAAATTCAATCCCGCTTTAGCCTCGTTTCCGAAAGGTTCATCTACACGCATTTTATGTAGAGATACACCTGCTTTATAGAATAAATCATACAAGTGATTATATTCTTTATCAAATTTTCCATTGCATGTCCATATATCCTCGACTGTCCAATCATAGATTGGATTAAACAGGTAAGAGTTATCTATTTTTGTCGACCATTGGCGCCCTTTATAAGTCGCTTTATTACTATTAATAGAACGATACCTATTTAAGCTTTCCTCTGCTCTTAATCCTAATAAGACGGCTGTTTTCCCATTTCTAGCTTGCCACTCATTAAGCAATGGTGTAAATTTTTCAAACGGCATACCTTCTTTATAAAATGGGAATTCGTGATTTTCAATATTTATCACCCACTCATTTTTAGGGAGATCCCTTACCCATATTTCTTCTTTTCCACGTTCCCACCATGTCCACGTCGGGCTAAAATAAGATAACGCATTAGGGCTTTCCATTGGCAAACAAATCCACATCGGGTCTAATACATCTGCGTTATCGGAAAACATCTTTTCAATATATTTGATGGTAACTTCGTAAAAAGCTTCCAAGTCAATAAATACTGCTGTAACTCTTCGTTTCCGTCGTCTAGCCTCATCGATGGCTAAATTTAAAACCACGCCACTATCTTTACCTCCCGAAAAGCTAACCACTACATGTTCAAATTCATCAAAAATAAATCTAATTCGCTCTTTTGCTGCGTCATACACATTGATGTTAGAGTATTTTTTCAAATTCAATCCCCTCCTCAATATTTCGAATCATCAAATCATGCAACCTTACTTTTTTGTATATACTATCTTCGATAAGTGAATAAATGCCCAAGTCTGATGTGAAGTAAGTATATTCAATATCCCTTTCTTGCCCTAAGCGTTGAATCCGCATCATTGCCTGGTCTATCTTTCCATAGTCAAAAGTAAGGCTTGCGAATGCGATTCTATTACAAAATTGTAGGTTCAACCCATACGCTCCTACTCCGTAAGTCATAAGTAGAGGCTTGTTATCGTTCTTAAATTGCTCTAGTATTTCATCTCGGTTTACAGTATCACCAGTGATGACATAGCAATCAATTTTCTTTGAAATGTTTGATATTTCGGATAGCAATGTGCAAAATACAATCATCTGTCCATTTAGATATTTCGATATTTGGGAGTGCCGTTCCGAATCATCAAAACAGCATATCGATAAATTTGTAAACATGCTGACTTCACACTCACCGCATGCCAATGCATTAAGTAATACGCGTTTGTTTTTTTGATATTTATCAGAAGTATCATCTGACGCTGTGATGATAATAGTTTTAATATCTATCTTTTTTTCAAATGTAAAATCACACTCAAATATGTATGGTGCAATTAATTTGTGCAGATAATCGATATTTACTTCCGATAATTTATAAAAACTACGAGCAGATTCTCCTTTACGCTTATATTTAATTACATCAAAAAAAGTATTTAAAAATTCCTGTCGGTTCATCCCTATAATCATGGGAGACAAAAACATCATTTGATTGTATATATCCCATTCATTTTTTGTGATAGGGGTCCCATTCAGCAATAAACGGTATTCGCTCATCTTTGCAATTGCTAAAGATCGTTTGTATCTTTTACTTTCATCGTTTTTGATAAAGATACTTTCATCTGCAACTGCAAATACTTTTTTATTTTGTAATATCTCCAGTAATTCCATATAGACTTTATCGCTACTTGATAAAGTTTCATAACCAACAATAATATAGGGTATTTTTAATCCCCATTTAATAATCTCATGTTCTAAATTACCCTTAGTGGAATACGGACATATAAATACCGCTAAATCCGAATTAGTTGTATTTATTAGATTGACAGCGACTCTTGTTTTACCAGTGCCTTGTTTCATAAAAAGTGCACCTACTTTAAGTCGCTTAAATTTATTAATTGCGTCTTGTTGATTAGTTGTTAAATTCATCTCTAACCAACTCATCAATTTCAACAACCTCTTTCGTCACTTTTTTTGGTTGAATTACAGTTACGTATGAAATGTCCTCTTCTGGATTATTAAGAGTTCTATTATCAAAAGCCCCCATCATTTCTTCTGCTCCTATTTTTTCTACAATCTCACCTTTTTTATAAAGTGAGAATTCCCACTCGTCAGTGAAAGAAAATGAATACCTATATCCTTTGTGTCCTTCTTCTCTAACGAGTTTTGAGGGATGATAGAATACCAACCCCCTAAATGCAGACTTATTCGGCATTTTGATGATAGTGGCTTTCGCAGTTTCGCTTGCGATATTTTGACTGTTAAATTTAATTTTTTGCCAACTCATATTTTGTATCTCCAGCATTTTACAGAATCAACGATTCTGCCTTTAGATGATTTACCTCTTAAATAGTTAAACTCATAGGTGGATAGTCTTGCTGTTTTACTAAACATCTCCTTAATATCTTTACTTGCGGCTTCATATTCTCCAGATTTGTAGTTAAAGTAATTAAATTCAACGTCCACTAATTGAATTTTTTTATCTTCAATACTATTGCCATAGTCGAATATATTTGGCAAATAAACAGCTTTAATTTCTTCTGGTTTTACTCTATCCACCACATATTCTGTGTAAAAATCTTGCCAAGCATCATAAGTTGTGAACTCTGATAATTCTGCTTCTTGTACTTCTACTTCAATTAGTGCTAATCCATATCCAACAAATGAATCTCCGTGTCTCTTTGCTTCAAATAAAAATACTTTGTCTTTTGAGTTGTCTACTCTCTTTCCTTCCGCCCAATTATTATTTCCAGTAACGCTAATTGGAAGAATTCCTTCCGCTAAAATTTTTTCTAAATCTTCAATGTCTACATTTTTATAAAGTTTCATGATGTGTCTCCTTTTTGTATTTTATCTTTATCTTGATATTAGTATATACCTATACCAAGAAAATGTCAAGTGTTTTTTGAGGTTTTACGCAAAAAAAATAAAGCCCTTAGAATAATTATTCTAAGGGCTTATTACCGTTTGACGCACGGTTACGATATATTAGGACCACATCAATCTTTAGCAACCAAATAAACAACAGTTCCACTTAATAGGATATTCAACAATTTACTGTTGCGTTGTTGTTTTTTTGCTTTTTTGATTTCGCTCTTCTGCTCGTTCAAGTATATCTCGGCTTTTGCCAATGATAACTTTTGCTCGTTCAGCCTCT
>SAAR01000275.1 GCA_009916335.1 Erysipelotrichia bacterium
AAATTCGTTCTAACTCGTCGTCTGTCAATCTTTTGTTATATGAATAATAGACACTATAATATGCCTTGCTCATAAAAATTTCTAAATTTTTATTGTTATGGTGAATTTTAAAATTATAGGTATTAACAAATGACATGATAAGGCTTGTATAAAATACCTTTGTCGTGTCTTTTTTATTTGATGTTTCAATCCATATAAAATCAACAACAAATTCTTGATCGAAACTATTTTCTAGGTACGGGTAATTATACTTTATCGCGTATAGACAAAATTTAACAACAATTAAATAATTTCCTATTGAGTGCAACTGATTGTGTTGACAAAATAGAATGATATCTTTTAATGCGTCGTAATCGCTTGCACTTCTAATTGTTTTCCGGCATTTTTCTCTAATATTTGCGTCAGCGTACGCATTCATATGGGTATCAAATTTTTTTGATATGTAAGATCTGCAAAACGAGAATAAATGCATTCAACACTCCTATTTTGCTATAAGAGTGTGAATAGTGTGATTTTCTCTCCTTTAATTGGTGATTCATTGTCAATTTCGAGATTTACGTTTTCCATTTTTGCCTCATATTCTTGAACAAGAGATTTACAAAAACTACTGGTTGTAAAAAGATACAAATACTGCCCTTGGTAACCCTCCTGATCGACTTTAATTTTTACGGTACGAAAATTTACGGTTGTGTTCTCTCTTTTTTCCTGCATCAATAACTTCGAGCCAAGAGTTAGCGAACTTTTTGTATTGATGTGTGCAATTAATTTTGTCAAAACTTCATTATTCACAAATGATTTATTTTGATCCACATAAAACGAATCAAACCACATTTTAATCGATTCATCATGAAGTGAAGAGGATAGTTTCAAGAAAATGTAATTGATGTTTACTAGAAAGCACGAAGATTTTTCATCATAGATAACACCTAAGCGTTGCTTAGGTGTTGATAACAACGTCGTACGATTCTCAAACTCATCTTTTAAATTGTATGAGTGAGCATATGTTGTTGATATAATGTCGTTAAGTCGCTGAATAAGGTTAGTGTTCGTCGTAGATGCTTTTAGTGCGTCGATAATACGTTTAATATCGGTTTGACTAAGATTATTTAAAATTAAGTCTTTTGAAAAGTCGTAAATATTTTGAAACGAAATGCTATCAGATAAAAAAGACTCTAGCGATCGATAATCAAGAAGATTTCTTTTTGTTGGCATAGTTTGCTGTTCAGATAAGAGAGAACACTCTTTTATTGGCTTGTCAATTTGTGTTTGGGCGGCATCAAAAGAAATTCGTTTTCGTATGCCTAGGTCTGTTAATGATCCATCTTCTTGTTTTGTAACTGACTCTTCCAACGACGCACTTTTCTCGGATAAAATTATTTTTTTATGCCCTAATAATAGGCTTTCATCTTCATAATTATTTTGATGTTCACTAATATCGTCAAAATCTTTAATTTCTTTCGTTTTATTTTTATTGTTTTCTTTTATTATAATACTCTCGCCCTCGGAACCTTTCAGTTTTCTAATTTTTCCTTTGAGCAACAAGTTCTCTTCACTAGCTTTTTTAATTTGCGCATCTTTAAGAATAATCTCTTTTTTACCTGTCTTTTGATCGGATTTTTCAATCAAATCTTGGCTTACCATAGTGTCCGTTTTATGGTCTATGAGTATTCTTTCTCCGTTGGGTTTTGTAATTTCTGCGGTGCGTGAAACATGATCAACTTTGACAACTGTACCGTCTTCATGTTTTGTGATTTCGATCGGATTTTCAGCAACTCTTCTCTCAATATCCGACAAAATTTGCTTCACATCAATTGCTTCTGTTTTGTCGTTTTCAAGCAGAGCCAGTGCTTCTTTTTTAAATCTGAAATAATCTTCTTGATTGATAATTGCAATTCGACCATCTTTGTCAACAATAGAAAAATTTTTCATGTTTCGATAGATATAATCAAACGCGGCCAGTGGAATTTTAACCTCTTCACCACGTTTGATTTTCATAATAACTTCCATAACTCGATCAGGATTTTTAATCTCCTCAATCGATCGCTGTCTTGTTTTTTGCATCTCTTTTTCGATCTCTTTTTGATGCAAATAATCCCTTTGTGTGATGAGCCAAATTCTAAATGTCCGCGAATTGATAATGCTAAGTAATGTAAATCCGAACACTAAAATAATGATAATGGTGAATAAAAAAGCCGTAAATGACATGTCCTCTACCTCTATGTTTTTTTGATAAGACAGAGTGCATATATTCTATTAGACTATAATATATAATATAATGGGAAAACGGCTTGACCGTTAATTTCTATAATATACTAATAATATATTCAATAATAATATATAATATATAACACTCCACAACACGCTAACAAAACGAAAATACTGAACGACTATCAGGAACGGTCTGCTGAAACTGCAAAGCATTCCTTCCGATAGCTTCCAATTCAAACTGACGGCAATCGCCAAATTTTTCGAGCCTAATCTTCATCACATCGTCCAAGTTATTCTTGATAAAATTCCCGTCAATGATGACCCCTGAAATCACAAAACGCTTCTCGTTAAATTTCCCTCTATACCGTTTAATAGTATAGAGCCAACGCTTATCCGAGTTGCTATATAAAACACCTTTGTAATCCAGTAAATCAACCAATAATTGTTTAGCTTTAAACTCGCCATCTTTTCCAAAATCCACAATAATCTGCTCTTTCATCGCTAATGCAATCTTTGGATTATTCTTTTCAAATAGACCAAAAACATGCTCACTCAACGCCTGCACCAAAAAGAAATAATCAACCAAATACATGTCATGCTTCTCCGCTTTTACGACAGCACTTAACCCACTATCTTCGTGAAACATATACGCTTTTGATAAAACATACTGCATCAATTTCTCTGCTTTATCTCCGTCTAAAAACTGTACTACGTCCATTGGATTTGTATAAAATTCTCTAATGTGATCACTCATAATGCTTCTCCTAATTTTGATTTTTCAATAACGTCTGGTAATCCGAATCGTGCAAAAATTTCTTCTTTCAGCCTAGTGTCCTCTGCACAATCAGCAACATACAGATCATAAATGCCATGAAGGCAATAATCTTTCTCTAATTTCAAACGCTCAATTTCGCTTCGTAAAAAAATGATTCCGTCTGCAACCGTAGGAGCAACCCGCTCCCATTCATGAAACTTTTGATTTCCCTCTTTGGTAGATTCAACCCGACGCCTAATCTCGTCTATCTCTTCTTGCGTAAAACACATATCCTTGGTAAGCGCATGAATCAAATTCTTAAAGCAAAAGCATTTATCCCTAAAAAACGATCGCAAACGTTCTAAAAATGAAGTCTTAGTCTTCAATAGCATCCTAAGCTCGCTTCGCATAGCCCAACTCCTTAAAAATTATGTTGCAACGACCAAGCTCATTTCGCAATTCCTTGCATAAAAAAGAAATTACCACAGAGCTAGGCTTTGTTTTCCAGTCTAAAATGAACGTTATTGCTTTCGTGTGAGGATTGAGTTGAGCATAGATGCTTTTGTACAAATAAACCCTATTTAGGCTCTTTAAACACTCATTAAAGTGATAGTGAAAAATGTCTAACGCAACCTGCTTATCAAAACGATTCATCAAAACAGCCTTTTCGTTTTGGTTAAAACCCTTACAACACACCTTGATTTTATCATGTATTGCCAATTGCTCATTGAAAAAAAGTTTGTTCTTTGGTAAAACACAACCGTAGCCTTCAATGCTCCCAAAGGTAATGATCGGTTTGACAATAAAAGCGGTGTCTGTCTCTAAGAGGATTTCAACATCAATAACGCGACCCTTAACCGACATAGCAAAATTCAATGAATCTCTTTTTTGTGCATAGTCCATCAACATCTCATCGAAAATGCCGATAATCCGATTATATTGCTTTTGACTCACGACATAATTTTTCAAATAAATCACAGCGCCCTTGTCATCTTTGGCCAGTGTAATCGTTCCATCCTCCCAAATATAAGAGGAACCGATCGCATTGTATGCCCTAGCAACAGCGGCTTTGAAAATTGCTTCTGCTTCAATTTCAGAGATAGAATAAAGTGCAGATATCTCAGATAAATAACGTCTGTATTTTTTTACATCCACGAGGAATCCTTTACGTGGTATCCCTTTTTTGATTTTTTATGATAAATTCGCCTAAAATGCACGCGCGCTTCCTCTAAAGATTCAAGAAAATGGGTAATTCTCCCAGTATGCTTTTTATAGGCAACATTGCCGTAGGTTCGCTCAAGAATAACCTCCCCAAAAAGCGTTACCG
>SAAR01000276.1 GCA_009916335.1 Erysipelotrichia bacterium
TCAATCATTGTTTTCTTACCGGAAAACAAATTAACTCCCAATCCAAGCTGATCCTCTTGGCTATTAATTTTACCACCTATTGCTGCTAAGGTCGTTGGGAACATATCCATATTTGAAAATTGGCGATTTTTATCAAATGTTGTTGTCAGCCCTGTGTTCAAAAATAGATTAAAAACAGTACGTGTATAATTTTTATCTAGTGATTTGACATATCTTTGGTCCATGGTTAAATGGTCACCTGTCACAATGATTGTGGTATTATCATACCAACTTTGCTCTTGACACCATCTAATAAACTCTGCAACCATAGCGCTTGAATGGAAAACAACATTCTTGTATTGCATATCAGTAATCTTTTCTTCATCACCATAAACATAGCCATCAGGAAAATGCGTATCTGAAGTTAATAACGAAAAATTGAAAGGCTTATCTTCTTGTGCAATATCGGTCAGCATATTTTGAGCAAATTCAAATAGTTTCCTATCTTCAAATCCCCAATTTTCAGCGTAGTCATTAGGTAACCAACCGTTTTGAATCGCTTGTGGCCAACCTGTAATTTGATAATCTCCATGTTGTTCCAGATAAGACGCACGACCACCAAAATTCGGTGTTGATCCCATCAAAAAATAATTCGTATAGCCATTTTGCTTAAGTATTTCGCCAAGACTGGTCAAACCTGGCAGCATATTAGCAATCTTAATGCCAGAAAAATCGCCATTAAGCTGATCTTGTGTATAATTTCCTCCAAACTTTAAAGGTAAACCTGCTGTTTGTGCAATGATCCCTGCGGCTGTATAATCCATCCCTGGCAACTGTCGTTGTCCTCCGTATAGCGCTGTGTTAGAAAAATTAATCGCACTCGGATCTACATCTATCAAGGGTTGAAGCAGACTCACGGACTGGTCTCCTCCCTGATCACGACCTGCAAAAGATGTTTCCAGAGACTCAACATAAATATAAATCAAATTTCTTTTTTGATTTGGAAAAGATATATTCACTTTCTTTGTGTTAACAATATTTTCTTCAATAAACGTTGAATCTGAAAAATAGTTAGCAATTTTTGACCAACCAAAATAGCTAAATGCATAAAATAATGACAAAAACAACATCAAAACAATGGTCAAAACTTTTAATAACCGACTAAGCCATACAGATAATACAATTTTTTTTACTTTTAAAAACAAATGCCCTGAAAAATAGGATACACCAGCAAATGCTAGTGATGGGATTAAAACACTCGCTATGAAAGTATAAATATTTGTTGTATCCGTCACTTCAGCATTGGCAAGCGTATAAACTATCTGATCTAGATTCACATCACCAAAAGTTTTAATCAACCAATGTACACCTAATATCAGAATACTTGCCACAAAAACTGTCCACGAAAATAACAGCGGATAAACTTTAATTCGAAAATTTAACTTAACAAGAAGGGTTCTACTCCAAAGGATTAAAACTACAATAATCGACAAATAAAGAAGATAATGTATTTTCCCTGTAGTTTGAGGGTTGAGCGGTGTGAAAAGAAATAGTGTCGCGCATGCCAAACTGTTGATAACTGTTGATAAAAAGACAGATATGCCAAATCGTGATAACCACTTTTGTCGACCTGTGAAATCTGGTAGCATGTACAATAAAATGGATGCAAAATACACGACTACTGCAAACTTAATCAGATTTAGTCCAATATTTAGATTCATTATTTCTCTTCTCCCATTGTTTGATAACCAAAGGCACTCATTAAACTTAAAACTGGCAAAAAGGAAATAAGATAACGGCTTCTACCTGCTTCAAACAACATCAAATACATAAAAGCACCTAAAATTGAAAGTGCTAAAAAGAACTGAATCATTGAAAAATTGCTACCTTTTATAGCACTAAAAAGTTGATAAATTATTCCAAATATTATTACAATCCACATTGTTTGGAGGAAAAAATCCAAATTAGCAAAATTGTTTCCTTGAAAAAATAGATAAGTTCTGATTTTTTTTCCTAATCTTGAATCAATAAACCCTGATGTTACCTTATTTTTTTGAAACTTGACTACACTCATAGGATCTTCAATTCGCCAACCTAAATTTCCTTCTTGAAATGCAATCTTGAATTTAGTAACTGCTTGTCTAAGAGAATACTGCCTTAATCTCTCCTTGATATCTTGATTAATTAACGGTTCGACTACTTCATCAGGACTGTTTATGTCAAGTGCTTTTGCTGGTAACTCCGCATGTGCTGCACCTGTAGATGTCAAACCTAAATCAAAAAAGTAAGCTAAATTTTTGTCATAACCATTTTTAAAAGTCAAAATATTGGTTTTCTTCACAGCAGTCATCATACAAGTGGATACTACTAATCCAATTGCTACAGCCAATAAACCTTTTGTCACTTTGACAGTCATTCTCTTATCAAATTTCAATACCATTCCAAATAATAGTGTAGAGGCTAACGCAATAACATAAATCATAATCGTTGGTCGAATCAGGTAACCAAGACCTATAAAAAAGGCGAGACTTATATAATCATTTAACCTGACATCACCAACTGTTATTTTTATCAGTGTAATACACACAAATGTCGCTGTAAAATAGGACCAATAGTCGGAGTAAGTTGATAAAAATTGTGGATGAATGCCAATAAGTAAAATAGATAAAATAAAATAGGTAGCAGCTACACGACGCTCAAAATTTTTATCAATAGCCTTTGCAAATACAATAATACTAATATCTAAGATGAAAATATTAACCAGTTCTTGAATTAAAATCAGGTATTTAATTCCAACTAAATGGTAAAGCCCCTTAACATATAACCCGTATAGTAGATTGTTCGGGAAAGCTGAAAAATAATTACTGGCATCTAGCCCTCTAATATTACCAATAATAGCCGTTGTATCTCCATAAACTAAAACACTATTTGATAAAATAATTACCAATTGATAGATCAACAATACAAGAATACTCAAATACCAATAGCGATAGAAGAGCATCACTGCCTTCTTCATAAAATGTTGAGCTTTTTGACTGATGATTAAAAAAATTATCAAAAACATCAATAGATACCCATACGTATTCAATGTATCAATCAATGTTGCGCCATAACCAATAGAGACAGTTAACCATAAAATAGAGATAAATAAAAGCAAGCAGTAACCTAACTTTATTGTATTACTCTCAATTTTATTTAACATTTAGCATCATCCTTTCCAAACGATAAACCAACACAGAAATTGGGAAAATTATACTAAGACATAAAATAAATAGAATGTATGAATCAAATTTTCCAATTGTCAACAGATCAAAATGCTTAACTACTTGATTTGTAACAAAGTGATGTACCAAAAAAATTGGATAAGAGTACTTTACCAGCCACATGACACACCGCTTAATATTTTTTTGTTCTAAATATTTTGCTACATTTGTCAGAATTACAAAAATAGCAATACTAACAATTGCCATCATAATTTTTGACGGAATCTCATCAAATTTACCAAATGAAACAACGACAAGCACAAAACCTGATGCACCCACTGAAACCCTATTCATTATTGCTTTATTATATTTTTGTAAAACCATACCGAATACAAAAACTGGGACTAAACCTATCGTTAATTGCGCTAGTGTCCAAAATTGGTTACCAGAATACTGTACAGTCTGCACTACTACGAAGATAAGGCATGACATGATGAGAGTTATTAACATTCTTTTTTCAAAACAAACTTTTAACAATGGAAAAAATAAATAAACTAACAGAATCATACCTAAAAACCATTCCCCAACTAACATAAATGATGGAAAACCTGCTGTTTGCATGAGGGAATCAAAGCCTAAAATCGTTGAGAGACCCCATTTTAAAGAAATGCCATCATGACTAAAACCTTTGTTTACCCCAAAATTATAAAGGAAAGCTAACACATAAGCAATATAAAACATTGGTAAAATATTTAACAAACGTTTTTTAGAAAAATTAGCTAAATTAAGTTTTTGATTCACGTAAACATAGTACATACTAGCACCGGAGATAAGTAGAAATAGACCGACACCCAAATCCCCTATATAAATATTAAAAGGAAAGGCGCTCAATACAACTTTATTTGGTTGTGTAGGCCCATTAAACCCTATAAAATTTGCATTATAATGAGTGATTAAAATTAATATAACTGCAATAGCACGTATCAAATCTAAGGCATATAACCTTTCTTTTTTAATCATAATTCTCCATAATATCCTTAATCTTAGTTGCATCAGCCCAAATACCTGGACTGTCATACGGACGATCAGGAAAGATGCCGTA
>SAAR01000277.1 GCA_009916335.1 Erysipelotrichia bacterium
AGATATATTATGATATAACCAATTGGAGATGTTGAATAATGAAAATGAATAAAAAATTTTATTTTTACTTTAAATAGCCCCAAAACAGAACCAACGATCGTTTGGTCATTTTGTATTATTGGGGCATCAACATATGGCACAGCATACAGTTGGTGCTTTTTTTATTAATTAGGGAGAAATGTATGAAAACAATCAATGTAAATGTTAAACATAAAAACTATGATATTATCTTAGAAAGAGGAAGTATTACTCATCTGCACGATTACTTTGACACGAAGAAAAAAATCTTTATTCTAACAGATGAAAATGTTCCAAAACAATGGGTTGATCTTGTATCCTCTCAATGTGAGAATAGTATGGTCTATAAAGTACATGGTGGTGAAGAAAGTAAATCCATGAAAACGTATCAAGCATGTTTACAAGCTTGCTTAGCTTTCCATATGAGCAGAAAAGATTTATTAATTGCTTTAGGAGGTGGTGTCATTGGTGATTTAGGTGGTTTTGTCGCAGCTAGCTATATGCGTGGAATCCCTTTTATTTCTATTCCTACGACAACCCTTTCACAAATAGATTCTAGCATTGGTGGAAAAGTAGCAATTAACCTAGGTCATGTTAAAAATATTGTGGGTGCTTTCTATCACCCTGAAAAAGTCATTATTGATTTTGATACATTATCCACTTTACCACATCGTCATTTCATCAATGGTTTACTGGAAGCATTAAAAGCTGGCTTGATTCACGATCCAAAGCTATTTGCTTTATTTGAAAAAACAGATTGGCAAGAGCATTTAGAAACAATTATCTATCGCAGTTTACAGATGAAAAAATGGGTTGTGGAAGAAGATGAAAAAGAAGAACATCTTCGTAAAACGTTAAACTTTGGACATACAATTGGACATGGTATAGAAGGATATTACAATCTTGAAAAGTATTATCATGGTGAATGTGTGGCAATGGGTATGTTGTATTTCATTGAAGATGAAAATTTAAAACAGCGTGTATTAGCGATTTATGAAAAAATGGGTGTTTTAGCTACTACTGATTTAGATGTCAATGAAGTATATAAGATTGTTGTCATGGATAAAAAAGCACATGATAATAAAATCAGCGTAGTAAAAGTAAAAGAAGTAGGAAAAGCCTACCTTGAAGATATTGAGAAAGAAGAAATCTTAACGATTTTAAAAAGAGGTGCCTTATGAAAAGTATGATTGGTAATGTTGTACAATTAACCATTTTTGGTGAAAGTCATGGAAGTGCAATTGGTATGGTTTTAGATGGATTAGCACCTGGTATTAAACTAGATTTAGCGTATATCAACCATCAATTAGAATTGCGTAAACCAAAAGGTAGAATCTCAACAGCAAGAAAAGAGAGTGATGCTCCTAATATTGTAAGTGGTGTTTTTGAAGGATATACAACAGGTACTCCCCTTTGTATTATGTTTGAAAACAACAATACACAAAGCAAAGATTACAGTAAAACAAAAAATTTAATGCGTCCTAGTCATGCCGATTATAGTGGCTATATGAAATATAAGGGGTATAATGACTATCGAGGTGGTGGACATTTCTCTGGTCGATTAACGACACCGATTGTTTGTGCTGGAGCGATTGCTAAACAAATATTAGAGAGCAAAGGTATTTTTATTGGTTCACATATTTTAAAAATAAATACCATTCATGATGAAGGTTTTAACTATCTTGATGAAGATGCACTAAAGCAACAAATCGTTCATGTTAATGAGCAACAATTTCCTGTCATGAATGAAGATTGTGCAAAACGTATGATTGAACACATTGAAAACGCCGCTGAAAATGGTGATAGTGTAGGTGGGGTTATTGAAACGGGGATTGTACATATGGAATGTGGAATTGGTGAGCCGATGTTTCATTCCTTAGAATCAAGTATTGCCCATTACTTATTTAGTGTTCCTGCTATCAAAGGAGTCGAATTTGGACTAGGATTTGAATTTGCCAACCATTATGGTAGTAACGTAAATGATGAATTTTATTATGATGACAAGCATTGTGTTAAAACAAAAACAAATAATAACGGTGGTATTAATGGTGGGATTAGTAATGGTATGCCAATTATTATTAAATGTGTTGTGAAACCTACTCCTTCCATTTATAAGCAACAAAATACCATTGATATTGAAAACAAATGTAACACAAAACTACAAATCAATGGTAGACATGATCCTGCCATTATACATCGTGCAAGAGTTGTCATTGATAGTGTGGTTGCATTAGCGATTTTAGATTTAATGAGTGAAAGACATGGCTACATGTGGATGGGGGAATAAAACAATGGAATATGGATTAATCGGAGAAAAATTAGGACATAGCTATTCAAAACTAATTCAAGAAAAACTATTAGATCATTATGAGTATGAATTACACCCTTTAAAAAAAGAAGAAGTGGATTCTTTTATGCGTGAAAAAGCATTTAAGGCAATTAATGTAACGATTCCTTATAAGCAAACGGTCATTCCTTATCTTGATACAATGGATCAAGCGAGCCAAAAAATTGGAGCAGTGAATACCATCGTGAATGAAGATGGGAAACTAATCGGTCATAATACGGATTACTATGGTTTTGATTATATGTTAAAGCATCATCATATTGCTATTCGTGATAAAAAAGTATTGGTTATGGGAAATGGTGGAGCATCAAAAGCCATTCAAGCAGTGGTAAGTGATCATCAAGCCAAAACAATGCTGGTTGTCGATGTGATTAAAAGTGAGGGTGTATTAAGTATTGAAGAAGTGTATGCAAAGCATAGCGATGTTGATGTCATTATTAATACAACCCCATTAGGTATGTATCCTAATATTGATGGTTGTGCTGTTGATTTTGATAAATTTAAACATGTTAGTGCTTGTTTAGATGTAGTATACAATCCTTTTATTACTGAATTTGCACTACAAGCAAAAAAACGTGGGATTCAAGCAGTAACAGGTTTAGAAATGCTAGTAGCACAAGCAAAATATGCTTTAGAGTTCTTCAAAAATATAACGATTGATGATCGTGAAATTGATCGTATTTATAAAGAAATTTTATTAACGACAACGAACATTGTTTTAGCTGATAAGCAATATGCACAAGCAGTCGCCGAGATGACAAACAAGCAACTAATTTTCATTGAGGACGAATGTGCAATCCATGAATTAAGCAAAAAAACAAACGTGGTCATTGTTTGTAAAGCAAATAGTGAACAAGCAATGGACGATTTAAAACGTAACGGTTTCTTTATTCACAACACAAGCAGTGTAGAAGAAATCATTATGGAATATAAAGCAATCATTGAAAATTTATAAGTATAAAAGCAACCATAAATACGTGGTTGCTTTTATACTTTCTATGTTTATTATCCTTTTAAACCTCTTGATTGACGCTCCATATCCTCGATAACAATATCATAAATTTCCCCTAATGTAGCACAGTATTCTAATACTTGCCAAGGCTCATTTGTATGGAAATGGATTTTAATTAGCTCTTCATCGCCAACTGCTAATAAACAATCTCCTGCAAAATGTTCTCTGAAATAATCATTAATTGCATCTTCCGATAAATTTTCTCCTTCAATTAACAATTGTGTATCATATTTAAACTCTAACATGATGTTTCTCCTTTCGTTGTTTCAATGTATATATTTGTTATTTTCCTTGTCTATTTAATGATCTTTTCATACATTGAGTATAGTTCCATTATATCAGAAAGACTTATCTTTTTAAAGATTCATCGTTATGTCTTTACCGCACTCCTTTAGACTGTATCTAGTGGTTCATTTGGCAAACAAAAACTTGTGCGACAACTACTAACATCTATTTTATTTTACGAATAAAACCAGAACTTAGGTATTTACATTGATTAACACACTCAATGGGTGTATTATATTTATGAGGTGATGATGATGAACATTCGTGAAATGAGAACTCAATTAGGAGATACACAAAGTGAATTTGCCACACGATATAATATTCCATTCCGTACTATTCAAAACTGGGAAACAGGTGTACGTAAGCCACCAAAATATATTATAAAACTGTTGGAAAATCGTGTACAGTCAGACCTTGTCAATCGAAAGACGTCAGTATTGCCGAAGTGCAGTCCACAAAAAATTGACCTACCAAAAAGAAGCGATTACGTAGGTGCTCTAACTTGGCTTAAGGCTGTTTGTAAATGTATCAAAGAACCTGTTGTTTTTGCATTAGATGAAGCTCTTATGTGTCAGGGTAATTTTAAAGGACGTAGCGATGAATACATTATATGGGTATATGG
>SAAR01000278.1 GCA_009916335.1 Erysipelotrichia bacterium
ACTCCTTGTGGGTTGAATTGGTGTTTTGTGTTCATGGGCACTCCTTTGGTTAAAATGTAAATGTGTTTCATAGATTCTCCTTGATTATTAGATTTAATGTGTAGTGTTGATTTCCTCAAATGTGTGGTTCTTGTTTCATTATTATTAATGGTTCTCATTAGGCAACCTTTACGGTGTTTGTCAAAAATATGCTGATCTCTTCGATCGGAAAAACCACAGTTCCGTTAGCTGATTTGCCAATTTTGATAAAATTTGGGATTCCAAAGCCTTTGGAGATGTAATTGTTTATCGTTGAAACACTTATCCCAAGTTCATGGCTTAACTCAGTTTTGTTAAGCACAGATTTGCCATATTTGTCAGCAAGGCGTTTACATATTAATTCATCGAAATAGGTTTGGTTCATTTGGGCTCCCTTGTTATTTGTTTTCATAGAGGACTCCTTTGGTTGGTTTTTTTTAAAGGTTGGGTTGTTCATTTTTTTCTCCTCTTTTTTTGGTAGTGAAATCATACTAAGTGTCAACGCGGGTCAAAATAGACCAAAACCCCGTATTAAAGGGCTTTTTAATAGGGTCTAAATATTTATGTAAATTGATAGGTAAAATGTTAAGGATGTTATGAAGTTTAGAAAAGCCCATAAATAGGCACTTTTGTTATAAATAAAAAAGTTGAAAAATTGTTAAAATTATTTATGAAATATTTGAATACTTATAAAATATCGATAAAATCGAATAAGAGTAATTTAATGTAATACAATGTAATATATATTATCAATCCCAAGGTGCTTAAATGGAAAATGTGATTTCAGTGTTTAACTACAAAGGAGGTGTTGGAAAAACAACCATTGCTTTAAATCTAGCAAAGCATTTAAATTATCAACTGCATGAAGTAAAAAGAGACTATCTCTATGAGATCTTTCAAAACAATAATGAATCAGATACACAAGATAATTTGTATGCACCATTACCATATGAAAATGGAAAAATGTGCTTTAAGCAACATTGTATTGTAGATATTAATTGCATTGATAACACATTATCAGCTATTATTGAGGCTTCAACAAAAGTCATAGTTCCTACAATGTTGGATATGAAAGATATTATAAAAACACTTGCTTCAATCGAATACATTAAAAAGAAGAATAAGAAATGTTCCATTGTGTTGGTTATCAACAATTTAAGCAATAAAGAAAAAGAAACCGATGTAAAATATACCAAAAGACTGATTCATGAGATAAATAGTTATATGAAATCTCCCTCTGAACAGTTTCAAACCCTTGATACAAGAGTTGAAGATGGATACCAATATATGACAGCCATTCCAAAATACTCAATTCTTTATATGCGTCATAACAAAATTTATTTTGAGTTTTCCCACTATCAACAGTTTTATTTAGATGCACTCTTGAAAGACCATTATAAGACAATGATGGATAGCTATAATGATTTTTCGAGCTATTTTCAAGATAATAATTCTATTTTAGAGGCATTATTTCAATACCACTTTTATTATGGTGCTCTTTATGGAGTCCATAATGAAAACATACAAAAGGAAGTAAGAAAGTTTGAGTCAAATAATCCAAAGCCAGATGAAAAAGCTTCAAAAAAGGAAAAGAAAATATACAATACTCTATTAGCTGCACATATAAAACCATATCAAACTCAATACCAGCTTGGAGGCAAGAAGATCTCCACTATAACTTCTAATTTTGTTAAAACTAATTTTCCAATGCTCTCTGAAGATAATGATTTTTTTAATGCCATGAAAGCGATTATAAATAGTAAAAATGATTTAAAAAAATGGCATAAGATAAACATTGATGATTTAGAAGCTGAAGAGCCAAGAGGAGGAGAACTTTTTATGCAAAAAGAGAGGTTTTTATACGATGGTATGCAACAAGTATTCAAATTAAAAGAATCTAATGACCATGCCAGAACTCTCAAAGATTTTAGAATTTTACTATGTTTATTAGGAGTATACAATGCTTAAAATAATAGATGCTGTTAAAAATGTGACACAATCAAAAGGTAGACCTCTTGGTAAAAATACAAATGATAAAGCATACTGCAAAACTACTTTTTCATTGACAGCACAAGAAAAAAAGCAATTAACAGATTATGCCAACAAACACTTCAAGGGCAATATCTCTATGTGTATTAAAGAGGCCCTTAAAAAGCAAAGTTCCTATCAAAAAATCTATTTGGCTGGTCCTGATGTCTTTTTACCCAATGCAAAAGAGCATGGAAAATATCTTAAAAAATTGTGTAAAGCTTATGGATTTGAAGGCTTTTTTCCACTAGATAATACTATCACTGGTCAAAATACATTGGAAATAGCTACTAAAATCAGAGATGCGAATAAAGCCATGATTGCCCAGTGTGATATTGTCATTGCCAATCTTTCCCCATTTAGAGGACCAGAACCTGATAGTGGCACCATCTGGGAAGTAGGTTTTGCGGAGGGTCTTGGAAAAGAGGTATTGTGTTACTCTTCTGATCTACGCACCTTGAAAGAAAAAACACAATGTATGCTTGGTCTTGGTGACTCCAATAATGATAAAGATGGGATGGCTATTGAGGATTTTGGATTAACCCATAATCTCATGTTTGCTCATCTTGTGGTGAGTGAAAGTTTTGATGGATGTTTACAGCTACTAAAATCAAAATAATTTTTCTGAGTCAAAATACGCTATAGTAATTGCCTATTTGAATACTTTTGCTCTTTTTCATTAAAATTTAAATAGAATATATTTATGAGTAGTTTAAACAATAAAAAACATACAAACAAAGAATTGGCAAAAAGATTTAATATTACAGAACAAACATATAACAATTGGAAAAAAATGAAGCCAGAACTAATAAATGTCATTGAGTTGGGACTAGAATTTGAAGAAATACTTTTAAAACATCATAATGAAAATAATTTTAATAAAATATATAATAATTTAAAATAGTTTATAGTAAAACATACTAATGAATAAAGCAAAACAAACAATAGAGCATTTAAAGAATCAATATTTTGAAGATAATCGTCCTTGGGTTGTCACATACTCTGGGGGCAAAGATTCGACAACTGTATTACACCTTGTAATTACAATGCTACAAGAATTACATTTACAACAAAAAGCGACAAAACATGTTTATGTGGTTTCTTCTGACACTACTGTTGAAATGCCAATTATTGAAAAATATACTAATATACGATTAGAACAAATTACAAATTTCGCTCTTAATAGTAATTTACCTATATCCTGCCACAAACTAGAACCAAAAACAGAAGAATCATTTTGGACTTTAATGCTAGGACTCGGATACCCTGCTCCTACAAGTTCATTTAGGTGGTGTACTGAAAGATTAAAAATTAACCCTGCAACAGAGTTTCTAAAAAAGCTAGTCAATAAACATCAATCAATACTTATGCTACTTGGTGTTAGAATAGATGAATCTCAAGCTAGAGCAACGTCAATTGAAGGAAGAGTTTTAAATCATAGAGGGCTTTCTGTACATGATTCCATTCCTAATGCCTATGTGCTATCTCCTATCAAATATTGGTCAAATGAAGAAGTATGGACATATTTAGGAAAAAACCCCTTCCCTTGGGGGGATCACTCCTATATGATGGGTTTATACGATAAAGGGAGTGGAGAAGGAGACTGTAATATTGCTTTAAACCCAGAATCCCCATCTTGTGGAAAAACACGATTTGGTTGTTGGGTTTGTACGGTAGTGGAGAAAGACCGTTCAATGGAAGGCATGTTAAGAAATGGTGAAGAGTGGATGCTGCCACTTTGGAAGTATAGAGAAAAACTGTACAACTATAGAAATGACCAAACCAAAAGAGATACAAGAAGAAGAGACGGCTCGACTGGTGCTGGACCATTTTTGCCTGTCGTTCGCAGAGAACTTTTAGAAGATTTATTGCAAGTAGAGAAACAAGTCAATATAAACTATCATTCAATTAAAAAAAACGCTAGGGATTATAATCCACACGAAAAAATAGAACTAATTAAAGATGATGAAATTATGCTTATTCAAAAAAATTGGAATAAGGATGGTGACATATCCAATAATGCGTATCGAATAGCCCAAAAATTCACTCGATTAAATAATCAAGCCATTACAACAGATTTGAGAGAAGAGCTAGAAACATTTGCAGAAGAAAATTTCAACATAGACCTATTTGAACGAATATATGAGATAGAAGCTTACAGAAAAAATATCTCTAATAGATATGCAATTATCAATGATATTGAAAAAAAAGTTGTTGATTTTTAT
>SAAR01000279.1 GCA_009916335.1 Erysipelotrichia bacterium
ATCTGCTGCACCTGCTTTTTTAGTTTTTTTAAGAAACGGTCATTACGGCTACCAACTAATTTGGCAAAAAGTTTTCCAAACATTATCCCAATACCATTTTAAGTTAAATAGTAAAGTAATAACTTCATTGAAATGTTCATGTAATGCAAACCATAAACCAAATAACGTCAATCCTAGTATCAATATAAAATTAATAATATAATTTTTTCTTTTCATAAAGCCCCCTATAACAACAGCACTTTTTCGTATACTTCCTTAAGCTGTTTACCAACTGCTTCAATACTACGAGCTTCTGCTACTTTTCTACCTTCATCTTTTGTCGAAGGAATTTTATTCTCCACAACATTTTCCACTAATTCGACAAACTCGTCTACATTATTTCCTTTGTAGCAACTTTCTTTATCTACTAGCCAAGGATCGAAAACGGGAATATCTCTAACAATCACATTTTGTCTAGCGGCTAATGCCTCTAAAACAACAATCCCCTCTGTTTCTTCTTTACTAGCAAAGAAGAAAGCATCACAGCCACTAAAAGCACCTTCAATAATGGCACCTTTTACATAACCAGGAAAATACACATTATTAGGGTGATCTTCCACAACGACTTCTCTGATATTTTTAGGAATTGAATATAATGGTGTATATCCAAACCAAATGAAACGATATTGTGGTAATTTTCTTGCCACCTCCACAAAATCAAGCAACCCTTTACGATCAAAATAAAGACCTACTGAAATAATAACCTTTTCATTTTCTTTTAAACTAAAATAACGCTGGAAAGCTTTTATTTTTTCCTCATCATAATCAAAACGATTTAAATCAACACCATTAGAAATTGCTTGAATTGGTTGTGTTAATCCATATCCTTCTAATATCTTTTTAGAATAAGGAGTTGGCGTTAAAATATAATCACCAAGTGAATACACACTCATCAACCTTTTTTTGAAAATTGGAGCAATCTGATTAGACAACACAAAAGAATTTCTAAAATCTTCCTCTGTACTATGTGCATGCACAACAACCTTCTTATTCGCTTTTTTTGCTTTTTGTATTAATGCACTACTATTTGGTCCATAAGTATTTACATGTAAAATATCATAATCTTCACAATCTGGATCAATTGAAAAATCAATACCACATGACTTTAACGCACTCATCTGATGTTTCATTGCTCGACCAATCCCAGATGTCTTAATCATCTTTTCGCCTTCAAAATATAATAATATCTTCATAATGCCTCCACTGTATCTTTTATTATAGCACAATCCACCTGCTTATACATATAGGTAAGAAGGCAAAGAATTTCTTAAGAAATTCTTAAGATGAAAAAGTTGGTTATCTTTCTTCTTTTTGTACAGAAACAATCGCTTTTAAAAGAAAAAAAGTTGTATACATTAATATCATCATGTATCACAACTTTTTTTATAATTAATAATGAATCTTAGTTACCTTGATAAGCGTTTTCTAAGATTTCTTCCATATCTTTTACTAATGGAAGTCTTGGGTTAGCTGGTGAACATTGGTCTTCATATGCCAACATAGCGATTTCGTGAATAGAATCTTTCCATGCTTTTTCATCAATACCTTGTGCATTGAAGTTCATATCAATACCAACTTCTTTACCTAATTCAGCTACCTTTTGTGCATACATAGCTACCCCTTCTTCAACACTCTTGAAGTTGCAACCAATCATCTTAGCACATTCAGCGTATAATTTATCAGCTCTGTAGTAGTTGTATTTTGGCCATGTTGCTGTTTTGTCTGGTTTAGTACCATTGTAACGAATTACATGTGGTAATAAAATAGCGTTAGCACGTCCATGAGGTACATGGTGAATAGCCCCAATCTTATGAGCTAATGAGTGGTTCATACCTAAGAATGCATTAGCGAATGCCATACCAGCCATTGCTGATGCATTATGCATTTTTTCTCTAGCTTCTGGATCGTTTTTACCATTTTTAACAGCTCTTGGTAAGTATTCAAATACCATCTTAATAGCTTGTAATGCTAATCCATCTGTATAATCACTAGCCAATGTAGCAACTAATGCTTCTGTTGCATGTGTTAACACGTCCATACCTGTATCAGCAGTAATACTTGCTGGTAAGTTCATTGTAAAGGAAGGATCAATAATCGCTACTGATGGTGTTAATGAGTAGTCAGCTAATGGGTATTTCTTGTTATTTGCTTTATCAGAGATAACCGCGAATGGTGTTACTTCTGAACCTGTTCCTGAAGTTGTAGGCACACATACTAACTGTGCTTTTTTACCTAACTCTGGGTAACGGAAGGCACGTTTTCTAATATCCATAAATTTCTGTTTCAAGTCATTGAAGTCTACATCTGGGTATTCATAGAATAACCACATACCTTTTGCAGCATCCATACTTGATCCACCACCTAATGCAATAATTACATCTGGTGCAAATGAACGCATTACTTCTACACCCTTTTTAACTGTTGTAATATCTGGATCTGGTTCAACATCACAGAATAATTGGTATTGAACTTTGTTTCTTCTTAATGATAATTGTTTTGTTACTTTATCCACAAATCCTAAATCAACCATTGATCTATCTGTAACGATAAATACACGATTCATTTCTCTCATCTGTCTAATGTATTCAATTGAATCTCTCTCGAAGTAGATTTTTGAAGGAATTTTAAACCATTGCATTTTGTTTTTACGTCTCCCAACTTTTTTGATGTTAATCAAGTTGATAGCACTTACGTTGTTACCAACAGAGTTTCTTCCATAAGAACCACAACCTAATGTTAATGATGGTAAGAATGAGTTATATACGTTACCAATTCCCCCAAATGTAGATGGTGAGTTCCAAATAATACGGATTGCTTTAATACGTTTACCATATTCGATTGATAATTCTTCACTAGCTGTATGAATCGCAGCAGAGTGCCCTAAACCACCAAATTCAACCATCTGTTCTGCTTTATTCATACCATCTTCTGTACTTTCTGCTTTAAGAACAGCTAATACTGGAGATAATTTTTCTTTTGTTAAAGGTTCTTTAGGTCCTACTTCTTTACATTCAACACAGATAATATTTGTTCTTTCAGGAACTTTGAATCCAGCTTGTTGTGCAATCCAACTTGCTGATTTACCAACAACATCTGGATTGACCGTTGGACGTCCTTCAAACATGTATTTTTCTAACATTGCTTTTTCTTTCGCAGTTGCGAAGTATGCATGATATGATTTCATTTCTGCACACATTTCATCATAAATTTCTTTATCAATAATAGCCGCCTGTTCAGAAGCACAGATCATACCGTTATCAAATGCTTTTGACATGATAATATCATGTGCAGCTTGTTTGATGTTTGCACTTTTTTCTACATATGCAGGTACATTCCCAGCTCCTACTCCTAATGCAGGTTTTCCACATGAATAAGCAGCACGCACCATTGCATTACCACCAGTTGCTAGAATTGTTGAAATTCCATCATGGTTCATTAATGCACTTGTTCCTTCCATAGAAGGTTTCACAATCCACTGAATACAGTTTTTAGGTGCTCCTGCTGCAACAGCTGCATCATATACAACTTTTGCTGCTTGAATTGAACACTGTACTGCACTTGGGTGGAATGAGAATACGATTGGGTTTCTTGTCTTTAAACAAATTAATGATTTAAAGATGGCTGTTGATGTAGGGTTTGTTGTTGGTACAATCCCACAAACAACTCCAACTGGATCCGCAATTTCTACAATTCCTGCTTCATCATCTTCACTGATGACACCACAAGTTTTTGTATGACGCATGTTATTTACAACATGTTCACAAGCAAACAAGTTCTTTGTCGCTTTATCTTCAAATACGCCACGACCTGTTTCGTTAATCGCAGCTTCTGCTAATACACCATGCTGGTCTAAAGCAGCAACACTTGCTTTTGCAACAATATAATCAACTTGTTCCTGATCTAATTTTCTAAATTCTTCTAAAGCAACTAACGCTTTTTCAACTAATGAGTTAACCTCTGCTACTGCTGGGCTAACTGCTTCTGTTTTCACTTCTTTAACTTCTGCACTCTTTGCCATAAGTCCTCCTAAATAAAACTTGTGAAATATTTCACTTGTTACATCTTCGATTTTACCATATCAAAAACACCGTTTCAACTACTTTGTGAATTTTTTTACAAATAATTTTTAATTCCTCAAATTTTTTTGAAAATTCCGAAACAACCCTTTTTGTCAAAACAAGTTCCGTTTTTTATAATATAGTGGGAGCCTGTTTGTGGAAAGGAGTCTT
>SAAR01000280.1 GCA_009916335.1 Erysipelotrichia bacterium
TCAGGTCTAATACCTGCTTGATTTGCTTAGGGGGAATTGAAAGTAGAGTTGAAATTTTCTCAATTTGTTCATTAGTTTTCATTTGTCCATTATACCATAAACAACCACCTAATAATACGCTAAAATACGTTAGAAGGCTTATGCGTAAGGTGTTACAGGTTCTCTTAGTTCACGATAACACACTCGTATACGTCATACTAACCAATCTTTTTGGTTAGTTTATCTAACGTTCTAAGTTTAAAAACTGGAAAATATTCGGTTACTAATTGTTTCTTACTGACATTTTTATCTGGAAAATTGTTTATATCCATGATTTTCACTCCTTTCTTTTGAAATTTATATACCTTGCATATAACCACTATGCACCGCCCACATAGTGAGTGCTCTACATTTAAATACAACTCAATAATTGAGCTTTTGATTGCTTATTCAACCAATGAAATGTACCAAGGTCTCGGACTTTAATCATAATTTGCGGTAGGCTAAAGCCAAACTCAGCCAATTCATCTGTATAAGACGCCAAGTATCTGACACAATTGTCGAGCGTCACACAGAAATTATGGACAACATCTTGATAGCACCTATCTAATTCTAGTAATTCTAAAACATCATCAGATCATACACTAATTGTCTTGTCGTTCACACTTGCGTGATTCTCGATTGTTTCTGGATTGAGTCTATTTAACTTATTTTGTATTTTTCATAAAAAGTAAACTGTACTGTTCCTGAACAAGTACCAAAATTAAATGAAAACCTTTACTGACAAAGAAACTTTTTACAATTTTGTGTTCTTCATCTGGTTTAAATCGTTGTAATTAAAAAAACAAAAAAGACTAGATTGCTCTAGTCTAAACAACTTATTTAATACCTGTCAAAAAATCTATAAACCGTGCTTCATCTTTTGAAGATAGATAGCCTACAAAATTTATTACAACATACTCTTCCTCGTTCTCAAAAATTAAAAACCTTGTAGACTTATTTCTACAAGGCCAAAACTTACCAACTGAATTCTTCGTAATAAATATGTGAAACTGGCACCCCTGCTTTTTCTAAAATTTTCTTCCAATGGCGACCCATGTTTGCTGGTCCACCTAAAAGAACGACAAAGTCGGACATATCTTTTGGTAAGATAGACAGAATTTGCTCATTTTGAAAACGTCCTTCTTGACAATAAGCTTGGAAATTCTGCCGATTTTGCCATTGAGCAATTCGATCTTGATAGATCAAAGGTGTCCCTTTTGTAACAGTATAAAAGAAGCGTGTTTCAATTTTTTCATTCCCATCAACAACCGATAAGAGAGGGACAACCCCAATACCACCACCTATAATGAGAAGTTGTTTAGCTTTATTATCCTTAATTACAGATTGATACATGCCAAAACCGCCATCCACAGTAATATCAGTCGGTGCTGAGACATTCCTCAAACCACGTGTGAAATCTCCATCACCACGAATGACTAATTTGACCAACTTATCTAAACCAACTGCATTAGCTATTGAAAAAGGGTGAGGTTCTCCCATTCCTTTCATGTTTGGGAATGAGATGAAAACATAGTCCCCCGGAGCTAACCGAAAAGAACGTTTCTTTGGTAATCGAATAGTCAATTCACGGATATTCGGAGCAATTTCTTGATTGCTAATCAACTTCCCTTTATACCCCTTAGAGTCATCCTTGAGTTTTGCCCAAGCATAGCTAGCGGTTACAAACATACTAGCTGCATAAAATAGAATCATGAATGAAAGGTTAGCCCGCACGTAATCAATCAATTGAACATGGATGAAAACTAAAATAGTTGCTATAACATTGAGACGGTGTAGCCAAACAGAAAGTTCATGTTTGAAGAGTTTCTCAAGATTTTTTTTGATAACTTCTAGAATGCGTATCCGGCTAGTCAACCACCCCGCCATAAAAACAAGCGAATAAATAGCAAGTGCTACAAACAAATAAAAGGCATAATCTCCGGTCAATTTAATCAACCCTGCTGATGGACTACCTTCTTTATGAAGAAAGGCTAAAATAATGGCCACTAAACTTAGAATCCCGTGAATCATGTAAGCCATTGGTAAACCAATCAGCCGATCGATCCATTTGGGTTTTGTTCCAATATAAATAGCCAAAAGCATCCAAACATAAGCGATAACACCAAACATAAAAGCTGGTGCTTGACTGGCATAAAGAGCTGGTAGGCCCTGACCAAAGGTGTAGATAAATGGGAGAGGTAGAACGAAGACAGAAATCAACCATGCCATCCCAATCTTATATTTATATCCTGAAAACATTAATGTATTTCTCCTTGCTCAAAATAATGAATGCCTTGATCTGTCACATAAAGGCCTGTCAACTGATGTTTTGTAATCAAATAATGTAATTTTTCATGATTTGCCACTAATCCTGCTGTCGCATAAATATCTGCAAGTCCTAAACCTTGTCCAATAATTGTCACCTGTTTAATGTTGCTATTTTCTAAAGCTCGGATGTGTTTCCCACGTTTACTGTAACCTGATGTAGCAACCGCACCTGTTTTTATGTTAAGTCGTGCACAAATTTGGCTCACATTATCTGGATGTTCAATGCCGATTCTCCAACTAAAGTCACTACTATCTTTGGTTGCTAACTGCATATCTCCACCACCATTTAAGCAAAGTGCCTGAACGGTCTGCTTATGAAAGAGAGGAAGCAGGATCTCTCGAAAAATCTTTTCAACTGCCCAACCTTTTACATAACCTGTGGGATCATATACACCTTTGTAGTATGGATCAAAAAGATGAGCCGTTTGATAGTAAGCCTGATGGACTGTTGCATAGATACTCTGAAATTCTGGATCTATCAAGATGTCTTTTTCCCCCATCTGATAGCGACAAACAAGCGAAGTGGGTAGAAAAGCAGAGTAGGACCGCTCAATACGATTCAATTCTGCTTGGATTTTTGGTAAAAGACTAGTCATCAAGAAGTTGCCTTCATCTCGCTCAGTCACTACTAAAGTAACTGTGAAAGGAATGGTCATAGCCGAGATGACTCGACTAACTTTGACTGGGGCACTCATGATGCTGCCTCAGATTGAGTAATAGAATCTTGAAGAGAACCAGTGAAGCCTTTGTATGTTTCTGTTGCACCAGAAATCTGATCAATATTGGAACTTTGAGCGGTTAAAGCTTCTTCTTTATAAGTAGGAAGAGCATTCTCATTAATTTGAATTGATTTTTTTTCGGTATCTGGATAACTCAAAACATCAACATTAGTGATTTTTCCAGAGGAAACGGTGATTTGTACCTGAACAGGCCCCCACTCCGTTTGAGTTGAAGCTCCTGTATAGGTTCCATCTGCCATGCTAGAGGCACTTTTTGTATCTTGTGTACTTGATGAACTAGCAGTGCTACCTGAGCCTACAGCTCCCTCTGAATCATTCTTATTGGTCGTAGCAGATGCTGAATTAACAGGTGATGCTGTCGTTGGTTGTTTTAAATTTTTAAAAAAAATTAGATAACCGTCAATGACGGCAATAAGAGCAACTATAGCTAAAAGAATCCATCTGATAAGTTTCTTAATCATGAGAATCACCTCGTTTATTATATTTTCTCAATTCTAAACATTCTAGCTTAAATGTTCCTTAATTACAATTAATTTAATCTACTATTCTTTACTTTAGTTAACTAATTATAGATAAAAAGGAAAAGAAATCAAGTACGAATACCTGACTTCAAAAGTTTATGTTTTGATGTAGACATCAAAAATAGTGCACTATATAATTCAAAATCAATTACCAAAAACAGGACAAAAATAATATTCGACAATAGACATAATCATTTTAAGTGTGTTATGCTTGATTGTAAGTATCAACATCATTGTATTAAAAAATAATCTATAATATCTAGAACATCATACTTTAAATAAAAAATAAAGTCCATCATTTTTTCATGCCGATAGACTATATTTTTTATTCAACTAATGATTTCACATTGCTTGGTTAGTTTTTTGGTTAGTTTCCAACTTTAAGACGTAAAAAATATCATGAAACTCTTGAAACAAGGAATTTAAATGTATTTGTTTAGTATCTGTCCATTATACCCAAAATAGTCCCTTGTGTCCTGACTATCTCACTAAAAACCAGATGGAAGAGATGAAAATATCAAATCCATTCAGGATTCAAAAAATCATTTTTCTAAAAAAGAGTAGGTCAATTAGACCATACTCTTTTTTTAGTTATTCAAATCATACCGCTAGAGGCTGTATAGCTGATCGTAACATCTACTACAACATTCTCC
>SAAR01000281.1 GCA_009916335.1 Erysipelotrichia bacterium
TCCTTATTTTAAGATTGATTGCACTCTCTGAAAGGCAACATGGAACCTTTGGGCGTGTGTATGGCTATTCGGTAGTAAGCATATTCCTCTTTCACTTGTTTATTAATATAGGTATGGTATTAGGTCTTACACCCGTAATTGGTATACCTTTACCTTTTTTTAGCTATGGAGGTTCTTCACTTTGGGGATTTAGCATTTTACTGTTCATCTTTTTAAGAATTGATGCGGGTAGAAGTCGCCGTTAGATAAGTTCTTATTCTACTTTAATCCCCACATCATTAATCCCTTTCAGGTAATTATCCTTCATTTCATGAGAAATCCTTATCGTGTATTTTCCTGGTTTTACTAGTATATTGTTCCTATATGGAACTGATAGCTCATATAAATTTCCCCATCCTTTACCAATGATTTCTCCTTCTTTATTAATCAGTTGAAACTTAATGGTATCAGTTTGCCAGATGGTAGAATCAGGAATATTGCTTTTTATGCACAAATATAAATCCTGATATGCATACGAGCTCAAATTCCTTATTTGTGCTCGTATGTTATATCGGTAAGCAGTTTCCTTTAGCTCAATATCAAATGAAAGAGTATCATGTTTGCTCCATCCTTTCGGATTAACATGCTTAAAGCTATGATACACAGAGCCATTTTCACAACTGAATAAAAACAGTGTAGAAAGAGTAATTATTATACTATTCCTTAACTTGCTGATCATCTTTTTTGTTTCTCTCTTGAGGACGAGGAAAATTTCTTCTTCCGTTACGGTCTCTGTTATTTCTATTGGGTTTATTGTGCGAACCTTGTTCTTCTTTTACTTGTTGAGCGTCATTGGGCGCTTGGGCCTGGACTCTAGAATTTTCTTTTTCGTTACGCATTTGCGCCTGCTGAGGCCTGTTATTACTTTTTTTCTTTTTTCTGTTTTGGGAATTATTTGATGTGTTATCACTACTCCCATGACGTTTATCAAAGCGGGTAAGGCTTTCCTGCTCCAGTAAATCAATCGGCTTTTTAGGCTCAGGTTTGCGTTCAGATTCGATTAATGTATCTGGCTTAACCCCTTTTCGATTCATACTTATAATTTCAAAAGCTCTTCTACCACTAATAGTTATCAGATTAGCCGGGAAATTTTTATCTGTTGAATAGCTTATCTGATTTGCCATAATATCTGCCTTGAAGAAATAATAGGTGCCATCTTTAGTTTCTAATTCAATTTCTCTAGATGGCAGTTTCTTTTGGGCTTCGACGTAACTGTCGACTTCATAATTCATGCAACATTTTAATTTGGCGCACTGACCAGCCAACTTCTGTGGATTAAGAGATATGTCCTGGAATCTAGCTGCGCTGGTTGATACAGAGACAAAACTTGTCATCCAAGTTGCACAACAGAGTTCTCTGCCACAAGGGCCAATACCTCCTATACGGCCAGCTTCTTGACGTGCCCCTATCTGTTTCATCTCGATGCGCACTCTAAATGCTTCGGCAAGTACCTTGATTAATTGACGAAAGTCGACACGCTCATCAGCGATATAGTAAAAAATCGCTTTATTACCGTCGCCTTGATATTCAACATCTCCTATTTTCATGTTAAGATTCAGATTGGCTGCAATCTGTCTAGCCTTAATCATGGTTGCATGTTCTTTGGCTTTGGCTTCATTATATTTTTCCATATCTACAGGCTTTGCTTTGCGGTAGATACGTTTTATTTCAGCATCAGGGCGGTTATTCGCCTTTTTCATTTGCAAAGGTACTAGCTTACCTGTAAGTGTTACTACCCCGATGTCGTGCCCAGGCGTAGCTTCAACGGCAACCGTATCACCTTTCTCAAGCTTTATTTTATTGCTATTTTTATAATACCCCTTACGAGTATTTTTAAATTGAACTTCAACCATATCTGATTCTTCGGCATTATTGGGGACATCTGCCAACCAATCATAAGTATTAAGTTTCTTATCTTGTCGGGAACAACCTTTGCAACAAAGTTTTCCGCTACCGTTATTTAATTTATAGTCCATATTGTTTCTTATATTTATAGGGCCTTAATTTTGATTTTACAATGATACATTATTGTTTTAATAACACAATCATTTTCAAGGAAAAATCAAAAAAAACCATTTTGGCATTTACATTTTGTTCTATATCTCTTTGAGCTTGGCTCAATTCATTCATAATTCCTATAACATTCTTCTCGTTAACGAAAGGAGAAAAGCGTTTGGCAAAATTCTCTTCATCGATTGTTAAGTAAGTAAGATCTTTTTGCTTCAGATTAAAGATGAAATTTTCTCGAATCATTTGCTGGCAATAATCAAGCATGTTTTTTTGTTTCTCTCTTCCCATAGCGGCTACGCTTTCGCTCCATATTTTCATTTCCTTTATCTTCCGTTGGTAAGAAAGACGCATTAGGCTAACAAATAAATCAAAAAAAAGCCTTTTTTCTTCATTTAAATGGATTGCATCAAGAGCCTTAACAAAACTCCCATTAGCTGTGTGAGCAATGTTTTGCGCATCTGCTGAAGCAATTGCATATTTGGTCTGTAGTGTATTTGCAATACAACTCTCTTCTATTCGAGGAATATTTAAACGTTGTGTTCTGCTCAATATAGTAGGTAAAATCACCTCTGGATTTTCGGAAACAAGGATGAATATTGTTTTCTGAGGTGGTTCTTCCAGAAGTTTAAGCAATTTGTTAGCACACACTACATGCATCCTTTCAGGTAACCAGATAATCGAAACCTTATGTCCTCCTTCACTTGATTTAAGGCTAAGCTTTCTTATGATCTCATCGCTCTCCCTAGCATAAATTATGGCTTGTGAGTTTTCTGCCTGAAGTTCATTCAGCCAATTGTTTATGCTCATATAGGGCATCTTTTCTAAAAAATGGCGCCAATCGGAAATGTAATCATCGCAAATTTCTTTTTTTGCTTTTGCATTTTTCACGATGGGAAACATGAAATGCAAATCGGGATGTATTAGTTTCTTGAACTTGATGCACGACGGACAAGTTCCGCATGAGTCGGTTGATTGCTTGTTAGTGCAGGAAATGTATTGTGCGTAAGCTATCGCCAATGGAAGTTTTCCAACCCCTTCATTACCACATAAAAGTAGCGCATGAGGAATGCGACCTTCATTTACTTCCTCAATAAGTTTCTGCTTAATGTGGTCTTGTCCTATGACATCTCCGAATTGCATATCTAATATATTTTTTGGGCTACTTCTCTAATGCTGTCCACAGCTGAGATTGTGTAGAAGTGTAAGCTAGGTACTCCGTATTCAATGAGTTCTTTGCATTGAGCAATGCACCATTCAATTCCTACTTGTTGAGCTTCGTTGTCATTCTTACATTTAAGAATCTCTTTAGTCAAATCTTCGGGAAGATCAACTTTAAAAGTTTTTGGAATCATTGTTAACTGTGACAGCTTTTTAAAAGGCTTGATGCCCGGAATAATGGGAACAGTGATTCCTGCTTGACGTGCTCTATCTACGAAATCAAAATATTTCTTGTTATCATAAAATAGCTGTGTGACCGCATATTCAGCTCCGGCTTCAACCTTTTTCTTTAACCAGTAAATATCGTCTTCTATATTTGGTGATTCTTCATGTTTCTCTGGATAGCAAGCCACTCCATAAGAAAAAGGCTGTTCCATGTTTTGCATTGAAGTGCCATCGACAAAGATTCCTTTATTGAAGTTATTGATTTGTTCTTGCAACTGTATGGCGTGGTTATAACCATCTCCTTCAGGTGTAAATACTGATTCATGCTTTGCTTTGTCTCCACGAAGAACCAGCAAATCTGTAACTCCTAAGAATTGCAGATCAATAAGAACATATTCTGTTTCTTCTCTAGTGAACCCGCTACATAAAATGTGGGGAACTGTTTTGATGTTATATTTATTTTGAATAGCGGCAGCAACAGCAACAGTGCCTGGTCTTCGACGCTGCCTGTCTCGTTTATATAATCCTTCACCCAAGTCCTTATAAATATATTCGCTTCTGTGAGTCGTTATATTGATGTATTTGGGATCAAATTCTTTTAATGTATCAATTGTAGTATACAGTTTTTCGATACCCGTACCTTTTAGTGGGGGTAAAATTTCGAATGAAAAAGCTGTTTTTTCGTTGGAGTTTATTAAATCAATGATCTTCATTTTTTCTATGTAATTTTTGTAGTCGACTGTATCTTGTGACAAAAGTATAAAAAAAAGCCGATATTCTTTTTATGTAGCATCTTTTTATAGTAACTAAGTATACTGTTTA
>SAAR01000282.1 GCA_009916335.1 Erysipelotrichia bacterium
CTTCAAATCCAGCACGCTCTCTTGATAAACCTCCAGGTCCTAACGCAGAAATACGACGTTTGTTAGTAAGCTCTGCAAGTGGGTTTTGTTGGTCCATGAACTGTGATAACTGAGAACTTGAGAAGAACTCTTTAATCGCAGCTGTCAATGGACGAATATTCGTTAATTTTTTCGGTGTCAATGTTTCAATTTCCGCAATTGACATTCTTTCTTTTACGACTCTTTCCATTCTTGATAAACCGATTCTAAACTGATTTTGAATCAATTCACCAACTGAACGAATACGACGATTACCAAGCATATCAATATCATCTGTTTCCCCAACACCTTCCATGATGTTTAATGTGTATGAATACAATGCATACATATCAGAAACAGTGATAGTGTGTTTATTCGCAAATGGATCATTACCGATTAGTTTCACAACCTGTCCATCTTCAGAAGTAATCTTCATTTCTTGTACAGCACAACCAAGCAAGTATGCATACACTTCTTCTCCACTTTCCACAATAGCTTTTAATGCAGCTGTATTGGCATTTGTAAGTGGTGGATTTTTATCAGTACATACAAAATCAAAGGTATAAACTTCTCCATTTTCATCGACTAAATCATTTCCATTAGCATCTGTTAAACGACCTAAAGAGTATAAACGTTGTCCATAGTTCATAACGGCTGTAAAGTTGTCTTTTGTTAAGGCTACTTGTTTAGCAACCACACCAGCATATATAACAACTTCACTACCTTCTTTTACTAATAAGGCAACATCTTGTGGCGTTAATACTGAGTTTTCAGCTAATGTCTTAGAAGGCAATTCAACATCTTGTGCAAGTACACGACCTACTAAACCTAAATTATGTGTAACAGGAAGTGTTACTAAATCTGCATGGTGGAATAATGTATTGTAAGGGAACGCACTAATATGCATACCTTTTTTCATTTCTTCTCTTAATACATTTCTGATCTTACGATCAACATATGTACCAGCTTTATACAATACCTCTCCATTGCAATCTAAAAGGTCCTCAGCAAGATGATTTTTATACAAACGATCCACAATAAATAATTTTTTACCTAGTTTGTAACGTCCTGCTTTTGTTAAATCATAACGTCTTGAATCAAAGAATTTCGCATTCATCAATGTAATTGCTCCATCTAATGTTGGAATTTCATCTGATCTTTGGTTTTCATACAAGTTCAACAACGCTTCCTGTGTTGTTGTTACTTTATCATTCATCAAGGTATTTTCAATTTCTTCATATTTACCGAAGAATGAATCATACATTGTTAAATACAACTCTAAAAATTCTCTATCTTCTGTATCTTGAGGAACGTCTTCCACAACATCTCTACCTAATGCACTTAAGAATTTTCTCATTAAGCTAGCATCAAAAGAGTCATCGCTACGATCTAAATCAACTGACATACCAATGGCTTTAAATAGAATCGTAGAAAGCATCTTACGTTTTCTATCCACAGACATACTTAAAATACGTCCATTAGACTGTTTTTTAATTTCCGTTAAAAATTCTAACCAAGTCCCTCTACTTGGAATTAATTCAGAGGCATATGTTTCTCTACCTGTTTTATCTTCAAAACCAGTAGAAAAGTAAGCTCCTGGAGAACGAACGATCTGTGATACAATGACACGTTCTGCACCATTAATAATAAATGTACCGTTTTCCGTCATTAAAGGGAAATCCCCTAAGAAAACATCTTCCTGTTTTGTAATTAATTCACCTGTTGCAGCATCTTCAATTTCTAACTCCATAATTGCTTTTAATGGAGCAGCATAGTTAATTTCACGATACTGTGATTCTTCGGCATTGAATTTAGGCTCGCAGAATTCATATCCTGTAAACTTTAACTTAATGTTCCCAGCATAGTTCTGGATTGGATAAATCTCATTAAATACTTCACTTATCCCCTCTCTTTTAAACCATTCAAATGAATCTGTTTGAATCTCAACCAAATTCGGCAACGCTAGATTTCCACTCACCTTTGAATAGTCTCGTCTTGTTGCTTTTTTTCCTTCATTCACAACCTTGTAAGTTTCTTTTTTTGCCATGAAAGCCTTCCTTTCTGTATATAAAATAACGACAAAATAGGCATACTATGCCATTGTATTTATCGTATTATTATGCAATTCTATATATTATCAACGATTTGTCAAATTGTCAATGTTTTTTTCAGCTTTTAAAATATAAAAACCTTTATCCTTTTTGACAATCTCACAATTCCCAAACACTGTTTCGATTTTTGTTTTAGCACTGTTAGCACCATGTGATTTTCGTATTACAACCCATAAATGTCCCCCATCGCACAAATGATCATAAGCCTGTGTAAACATTTCATAGATGACTTGCTTGCCTGCACGAATCGGTGGATTTGTGATAATGTCGCTAAAATCATCATCACTTACTTTTTCATAACTATGCGATTTAAATATCTTCACATCAACTTCGTTTAATTTTGCATTTTCCTTAGCTAATTCTAACGCACGATCATTGACATCAACCATCAAAAATTCACTTTCTGGAAATATCTTTTTAAGAATAATCCCAATTGGTCCTACACCACAGCCTAAATCTAAAATCTTATTGCCGAGTGTTTGCTTACTTACATAATCAAGCAGTACATTGGTTCCTGTATCGATCCCATCTTTTGAGAATACTCCATTATCTAAAATAAAGGAATAATTAAAACACCAAAACCGGAAAGAAATTTCCTTCCGGTTACTTTTCAAATGTCGATTATCATCAAAATAATGATTCATGTTCACACATCCTTTAGGTGCGAAAAAGCCCGTAGGCTTTTTCTTTTTATTTAACAGTTAATATGGTTTGAATTATTTAAATTCAACAGTTGCTCCAGCGTCCATTAATTTTTTCTTAATTTCTTCAGCTTCAGCAGTTGGAACGTTTTCTTTAATTACAGCAGGAGATGCTTCTACCATTTGTTTTGCTTCTAATAATCCTAATCCTGTAATTTCTCTTACTGCTTTAATAACAGCAACTTTAGTTCCACCAATGTCGCTTAATACAACGTTAACTTCTGTTGGTTCTCCAGCAGCAGCTCCAGCGTCATCAGCAGCCACAGCAGCAACAGGTGCAGCAGCAGTTACTCCAAATTTTTCTTCGATAGCACTAACTAAGTCGCTTAGTTCTAAAATTGTAGCTTCTTCTAAGTAAGCTAAAATATCTTCATGTGTTAATTTTGCCATTTTAATTTTCCTCCTAATATAGTTTTTTCTAATATTAATTAAGCATTTTCTTCTTTTGCTTCAGCAACCGCTTTAACGGCACAAGCAAATTTGATTACTGGTGATTGTAAGCATCCTAAGAACATAGCAATCATACCTTCTTTGTTTGGCAGTTTTGCAAACTTGTTGATTGTGTCTGTATCTACGATTGAGCCTTCAATAATTCCAGATTTAATTACTAATGCACTGTGTTCTTTAGCAAATTTTGCTAATACGCGTGCAGGAGCAACTGCATCTTTACCGAATGCGATTGCGTTAGGTCCTTTTAAACTTTCGTTTAAACCTTCCATTTTTGCCACTTCTGCAGCTCTTGTAGCCATTGAGTTTTTGTAAACTTTAAATTCTACATCTTCTGCACGAAGTAAACGACGTAATTCAGTAATTTCTGCCACTGATAAGCCTCGGTATTCAACAACCACAGCACTTGCTGATTGTGTTAACTTCCCAGCAATTTCATCAACGACAGCTTTCTTAGCATCTAATACGTTCTGTTTCACTGTTACACCTCCTGTTATATATGTTTGAATATACCTAAGAGTATTAAAAACTCGTGCCTCACATAGACGCACGAGTAAAAAGTTATCTCTACTTTCACCTCGGTAACATAATTAAGCCAAGTGGCCGTTACTGTCTATGGCATATTGATTAACATTGATATTTTAAACGAATTCTTTGAATGTGTCAAGAAATTAAGCAGCAACTTTAATTCCAGGACCCATTGTACTACTGATTGATAGGTTTAAAATGTATCCACCTTTGACAGCAGCAGGTCTTGCTTTTGCAATTACATCATAGATAGCTGTAAAGTTTTCTACGATTTTAGCATCTTCAAAAGATAATTTACCGATCATAACATTGATGTTTCCATCTTTATCAACACGATATTCTACTTTTCCTTTTTTAATATCTTCAATTGCTTTTGCAACGTCCATTGTTACTGTTCCTGTTTTAGGGTTTGGCATTAATCCTTTAGGTCCTAAGATTTTACC
>SAAR01000283.1 GCA_009916335.1 Erysipelotrichia bacterium
CATGAGCGTTCCTCGGTAAGATGAATAATTTGATCATCGGCACGCTGAACATAGGATAAATACTGAAGAGCATTTTGAAAGGACTGTTCATCTATTTTGCCATTTCCATAAGTATCAATGACTTTTTCCTGTGTTGTCAATGGAAATTTTCCTCGAAACGGATATAGAAGCATATTTGAACTCATACTCCAATTTCCAAAAATCACGATTCCGACCATTCGCAGTTTTTCTTTAAAACGGCACGGTCGACGAATAAGAAATTGCAAAATAAAATCTTTAATATATTTTCGAATTGTTTTCTTCATAGCATGGATTATTCTTCTATGGAAATCTCCTGTATCTGCATCACATGGATCACTCATTCAATTGATAGAATGATAGCGCATTTCTCGCGGTCATTCTATCAGAATGACAAGAAAAAACACCTATATAGTATAATAACATTCATTTTTAACTTTTTCAAGTTCATTTAAATGAAAAATAAGGTTATATATTTGTATTTTTAGAGTCATCGATTATAGTAACCATTTAATAACTAAATATGTTTCGCGCGCAATCCGATTTTATAAAAATGAACAAATGAAGAGTTTTATTCAATGTCGAAAGAGACCAAGAGAAAAGTCAGTGTTATTTTAGCCGCGTATCATGGAGAAAAGTATATCGCGGAACAATTGAAAAGCCTTTTTCAGCAAACGCATCCAGTGGATGAAATTCTGATTGGAGACGATTCTCTGGATGATGCGACGGTTCAGGCGGTTCAGGCGGTAAAAGAAGATTTTCCTGGCGTGTTGAAAATAATCCGGAATCCCCGCAGTCTTGGAGTCATATCGAATTTTGAGGAGCTTTACAAGATCGCGGACGGTGATATTGTATTTTTTTGCGATCAGGATGATGTCTGGCTTCCGAATAAGGTGGAACTCCTGGTTCGGGAGCTGGAACTTCATCCGGAATGCGATCTTGTTTTCTGTGACAGTTTCTGCAGGGACATAGTCACCAACGTGAATCGGAACATTTTGCCTGAGTTCACCAGGAGATTCAGGTTGACCACTCATTTTTGAATTCATTTGAGCATTTATCCCTTTGACAACTTCAACTGTCACTTTCTCTTGAGCTGACGCATATTGAATCGCTTTAAACAAATCTTCAAAAATGTATCGATCACTTTCAGTTGAAAAAATCCACTCATCTTTATGAGTTGCTAAATTCTTTTGTGTTTGTAAAACAGATGTGTTGTAGCCTTCATATTGCGCCACACTATAAATTAACTGAGCTAACTTTTTATTATCCACGATGTCTCCTTCTTTATCAAAATTTAGACTTCGCTATATTAGGTAAGTCCCATAATATTAGTTTTAAATATTTTATTTTCACTGATTTCACATCACTTTTATTCAGAATCATCCTGTTTCGGTTTTGAAATCTTCTCTCTGAATATTTTTTCTAACCTCTGCGCCTCTTTTATACTATCTTCAACAGAGCTTGGACTACTACCATTTTTAATTAACAGCTCTCGTATATCATCATACGTTCTACCCAAGAAAACTATTTGGATGAGTATACTCTCTATAAAAAATACCTGAGATTGCCTCTCTATTTCTTTTTGTTCGTCTTCATTTGCTGTCATTGATTTTAAAATCATTTGTTTAGTGTCCATAAAATTATAGTCACTATTCCCCATCAGATAATCAAGACTTGCATTTAATACCTCGGACAGTTTAAGTAACATACTTAAATCAGGCTCTCTGCTACCTTTTTCCCAGTAGCCATAGCCTACTCTACTAATTCCAAGTTTATCTGCTAATTCTTGTTGCGTTAGCTTTTTTTCTTTACGCAAAAATTTCAAACGCTCTGCAAAAGTTGCCATGACTTCCTCTCTAAAATAAAAAGAAACAAAATGTTACATTTTTCTTGACACGATACGTAACAATATGTTACTATATCTCCATAGGATAATGTAACTAAATGTTACAATACCATATTAACCTAAATATCTTATAAATGCAAGGAGGTAATTCAATGAGTGATAAGAAAATTGTTCAAAACATGGGAATTATCACTCACGCACAAAATATCCGATAACGTTTCGGATGACTTACTCAATCTCGCCGAGCCATAAACTCACGCTAACTGTGCTATTGATATAGAGTTCTCGGGAAAACGCATAGGACTGTGACACCAGTCTCAAAGCGTATAATAACCGTTTGAGAGTAAGGAAAGTCTCGACATGAGCCAGAAATTAGATTTCTGATAAAAAATAATCAAAGGAGGTCATACTATCGACTACAAACAAGTTTCAGAAAAAGTTGGTAAAAGCGTCTCAACTATCAAAAAGTGGCGCTCGAAAATTACAGAGCTTGCGGGTTATGAATTTTCGTACTGTAAAATCCCTATTGGCTACGGTCGAGGACGGGGCTATAATTGGTTGCCTGATTTTACGAAAGAGGAACTTGAAAAGTTTGTTCAGACAACAGAATTGATTGCTGATAAAGGACTTGACAAGGCAATTAAAGAGGTCTGGGGCGACCTTAACGCTCAGTTGGAAGAAGAAAGAGAAGATGCTCTACTTGCTCTAAAACGTGCGATAGGGCGCTTAAATCTCTCTCGTGTTGCTTTAAAAAAAGAGCTTGATAGTTTGTCTTCTGATAATGTCAAACTCCGTCAACGTGTTCACACACTTGAAACAAATTTATCTGACTTGATTGAAAAGTTATCAGAGAACAAGAAAATCAAAAAACTTATCGAGTAAGTGAGCAATTTTTGAGTACGGCTGAGATAGATTTTTGTGGTCGGCGCACCAAGCGCTTAGACCCCAAAAATCGTCATCGACGGACGGACGAAGTGAAAAATGTTCACTTACTCATGCTAAAACTTGTCGTATTTCATTTGGCACATGCCTGTAACACCATGTGCTATTAGGAATTAAAACACCCGTTAATCCCTTGGTACGTATAGGTTCGTTGCTATTTCCGAAAAGGTTTTTTAAAACGGCACCTACACATTGAAAGGAGGTGATGAAAAATTTCAAAAGATACTGATAAAAATAAAAAGCTAACCGCAGGATTGGACTGGCTTCAATTTCAAATTGACATGAAAATTGATACTATCATTACTGATGTTTTAGGACTTGATAGTGATTTATTTATCGAAAAATCAGGTAACCTAAAATACTATGATTATGAAAAGTATTGGATTTATGGAGAAATTAAACTCTATTACACTGAAAAATCTGATACACCCTCTATGGTTCAATTTTCTGGTTCAGGTTGGGCATTTTACAAGGACAACTATTTAGATACTTGGGAAGCTACTGAGTTTGGTTTTATCAAATTTCTAGACAACAGTTTTGGACATCTGATTGATCCTAAACGACTGGATATGAGACTGGATGATTTTAATGACAAACCCTACTACACCCCAAAATCCTTGTTAAACTACTGTCAAAAAAGACGATTGTTGTATGGAAGAAGTACTATCTATAAGCCCTTTGGAGATGATTTCACTGGAAGAACATTATATCTTGGCGCTGATGATAGTACTAAAAAGACTAGGATTTATGACAAGTTAGTTGAACAAGCTAAAAAATTAGGGATTCGTCCTAAAGATTTAGCAGTAGATATGACAATTAAATCTTGGATACGAACTGAAACAGAATTTCGTCAAGATGATGTTAAAGCTATTTGGCTAGAAATTATCAAGACAGAACAAAATGAGCTTGAGTTTTACAAAGGCTACTTAAAAGGTAAAATTAAGTTTTTAGATAAAGGAGGTAAACAATATCATCCAGAATTTTGGAGACATTTCATGTTAAAGACAACTGCATGGTCTTATAAGATAGTCAAAAAACAAACGCCTATTTTAGATAAAATCAATTGGTTTATGAATAAAGGCGCATTGCCAATCTTGAAAATGTATCAATTCCTCTATGAGAATGAGATAGCCATTGAACCTATTGAACAATCCACTATATGTTTGCTAATAGAACAATCAAGATATTCAAAAACACTAGCTTCTGAGATTATCAAGTATCTGTCTGAAATAAAAACTTTATCAGAGGACAAAAAAAAGGACTTGATTAAACAAGTCCAACAAGAAACAAAAGACACAAACAGTAAGTTTGATTAGTCTTCCGGACAAGTGAGAGGTCGAGTTCTTACTTGAATGATCACTAATAAGTGATTCACTAGTTTCATTATACCACAAGATATGGTTAGAAAGTACTACACTATGGCTAAGAAAGATTTAACTA
>SAAR01000284.1 GCA_009916335.1 Erysipelotrichia bacterium
CTTGAAGACAATGCAACTGTTATTTTTTAACTACAGAGAAGCAATAGGGGAGCCTTTGACTGAAGTATGCGCAAATACTATAAAATCTAAATTAGGAAATTTTTCTAAGAATAAGAAAAGGTAGATATATTTTGAGATTGTTTCAGTTTAACAGGTGATCTTAAGGAGGAGAATGACAGAAATAATAAATTATCAAGCCAAAGGGGAACTAGATAAGCTTGAAGTTACTCAATCAAAGATTACAGCGAATGCTCTATTTAATTTTATGAGAGAGTACTCTTATTTGGAAAAAACCATACTTGATATGGCTATTTGTCCGAGATATTATCCTGAAGATATTAGTTATATAAACTTAAAATACAACTCTAAAGATTTAGCAGAGTGGTATATTCCTATGACATGTTTTTGTGATATTCCCCTACACCAGATAAGTTATCATGCAGAAGGAAATTCGCGGTTATCAAGCGATAAGGGATATGGAAAGTTTTCAATAGCCTTTCATAAAGAATTTGGAATTAGAAAGGGAATACAACCAATTCATTATCTTAATGAGAACTCTGCCCATGTAAAAGAATTGGCAAAAGCTATGCATTTATTATTAAATCGGGTAAATACTGCTGCAGGTGTTAATGAAGTCCTAACCAATTTCATTTTTGAGTATATTCGGATGATTAAACCGTATGTAGGTAAGATGAAACGTAGAGATAAAGATAATAATATTATAGAAATAACAAAGAATTTTCAAGATGAACATGAGTGGAGATACATTCCGCAATTAAATTCGAAAGAACTCCCTTTAATGTTGGTTGAGGAAGAAGATATTCGTGCAGAGGAAGTCAATAAAATTTATACGGATAGCATACCACAAACACGTAATGGTGTATTAGAATTTAATGTAGAAGATGTAAGGTATATATTTGTGGAGACTGTTCAGTATAGGGAGCGTTTAATTCGATTTATTAGAGGAAAACGAAAGGGAAAGAGACTATCATCCCAAGAAAAAGATGTTCTAATCTCAAAAATAATGGTATATGATGAGTTAAAGGAGGATTGGTGATGACTATCTCAAAGTTCGATTCGGTATTTTCTAAAAATAATAACAAAGAAGTTAAAGCTCCGACTGCTCTAAGAAAAAAACTCAACTTGTCAGCACCTAGAGGGTATTCATATGAGCTAATGGAAGGAACGAAGGATATGTATGTCTTACGTTCTAAAAAGAGCCGTCAAGAGAACAGCTTTCAAGTAAGGATAAAATTTCCATTAGAATTTGAAGGTATGACGATACATAGTATTGATGAATTAGTTGAAGCTATGTATAGGACTCAAAAAGTTTTTAAACTAGATGAATCACTCCAAGAGAATCCTTCAACTATCATTCACTTAGGAAGTACGGGTATTACAAAACAAATGATAGGCTCTGCCGAGAAATTTCCTACATTGGAACCGTTAGAAATTGAGATGGAAGAAGAAAAATTTTTATTGCCTGTCGAAAGAGTTCCATATCCAAGCTTAACGAAAATAAAAATCGTTTCACGTAGAGATCAGTTGATTGATTTAGAAATAATACTGGATGAAAGATCGAATAACATCAAAATGATAGTGAAGCTGAATTATGAGCACTTAATAACCTTGGATGATTATTTTAAAAATTTAGGTATTATCAGACCTTTCTTTACAACTGGTATAAAAATATTTAATAAAATTTTAGTACCTGATGATAATCAAATCGAAGTGTTTAAGCATAATCACATTTTTTTTGAAGCGCTTAGAGAGATTGAAAAAATTTTTTCTGTTACTTTTGATTTTCCACATAAAATTAATAATGATGATGTCTATTTTACAAAAATTTTGTTTGAATCCTTCATTAATAATAGATTAGTAGCAATTAAAAACAAAAATCAAATTGCTTTTACTTTTGATAAAGAGAAGTTCGATGCTTCAGGTCATCCTGAATTAGAGGATGGAGTAGAAATAGGAGTTGTTAACACTAGAGAGATAATATCTTTGGAGTTATTTGGGGTTAAATTGCAATTTTTAGAATATACTATCTATCCAAGGATGACTTTCAAACAAATGATAGATGAAAATCAAGAAGAAATTAAAATGATTTTTGATTTACCTGAGGAAAGTGAATATTATGTCTTATTTTCACTAGATTCTATAAATGATTTTGATATAACAACAACTGGTCAAGATTTATTCGAACTAACGGATAATGCTGTATCTATTCAAGATATTGATTTTTCTAAGAGCGTCTCTCGGTAAAAGAAAGCAAATTGACACTGGAAAGGAGATTTTAATTTGAAGGTGTTGTCAATGCAGTAACTCACCGTGATTATTCTGTCTACGGAGATCACATTAGGGTGATGATGTTTGATGACCGCTTGGAAATTCATAGTCCAGGAAAGCTCCCAAATATTGTTACCGTTGAGAATATTAAACATGAACGCTTTTCAAGAAATCCGAGAATTTCCAGGACTTTGACTGAATTTGGTTGGGTTCGTGAGATGAACGAGGGTGTCAAGCGTATCTATTCTGAAATGGGATCAGCTTTTCTCCATGAACCTAAGTATTCAGAACCAGGAAATAAGGTTGTCCTGACGCTTGAGAATAACATTGTCAGCCGACATCTTCGTACAAGTGACAGCCTAGAAAAACAGTTTTCTTATTTTAGTAATTTAAATGAAGATGAGCAGGTTATTGTCCACTATATGTACAATTCTGGCGAGAAAATGACAACAGCAAAAGCGATTGAAATTACTGGTAGAAGCCGTAAATTTATTGTAAAAACTATGAAAAACTTACAAGAATTGGGCATCCTTAATTGGTACGGCGCAAACAAAAATGATAGAAATCAGTACTATACTTTGGTTGACAGATAGTTTATCCTTTATGAAGTAGGATACAGTAGGATACAGTGTTGCTAGGGCACCAAATTATTCAATATGTTGGATAATTTTGATTATAGGTGAAAAGTATCTAGATGAGGAATGGAAAGAGGAAGAGATGATTTTTATTAGTTATAATCACGGAGATCAAGATGTAGTAGATATGATTGCTAAACGATTAGAGATTGAGTTTGGACGAGATAATATTTTCTACGATAAATGGTCTATGCAACCAGGAGATAGTATTATAGGCAAAATGGATGAAGGGCTTGAAAAAGTTACAACATTTTTTTATTTTCTATCATCAAATAGCTTGAATAGCAATATGGTCAAAAAAGAATGGCAAGCGGCTCTAACTAAGTCTCTCTATGAGGGAGTTAAATTTGTCCCAATAAAGGTTTCTGATTGCAAGATACCAGCTATTTTAACAGATGTATACTATATTGATTTATTTAGTCAAGGATTAGATAATACTATTGAACAAATGCGAAGTGTGATAAGTGGCAGTTCGATATATACACCCTTACCTGATATAGAGAATTTACAAGTTTCTATTAAATATATATCAACTTATGAGGTTGAGTTTAAAATTTTTACTACACATTTTGTGGAAAGTGATGCATCTTTTGGTTTTGTTTGCAAAAATCCAATTGACTCATATGAAGTTCGTCCTTTAACCGAAACGACATATCGGAGTATGCAAGGGGAAACATATAAGAAATTAAGTGATGGTAGAGAGAAAGCATTTAAAATGCAAATTGGAATTCTGCAGCGTTCTATTACGCCAAGTCAACCTTTTATAGGCAGGTTGGTCTCTAAGCAATTACCATTACAGCTAGAAGGTATTTTGCATATAAAGTCATTTGAACCGGTAAATTTTAGGAAATTAAAGATAAATATTGAGCAGTGATTAGTATCTAAAATAACTCGAATCAGGGAATAAAAACAACAAGTCATTCTATGACGACTTGCTTATCCATTTCTCAACTATATAAGCTCCGAAAACATATTTTTGATAACCTTTTGATAACCCTTAATCTGAAATAATAGGTTATAAGTGATAAGAAACGAATAAAGTATCTTATGGGTGCCTGCTATTGTTGATATTTATCAAAGTATGATAAAAGTAATAAAAAACCAGGTCTTACGAAAAAAAGTAGAGAAAAAGGTAGAGTTTGAATTGAAATATAGTGCAATATACTGCATTTGATAAAAAGAAAAAACGCTTAAAATCAGCGTTTTTCTTATGTATTGATTCGTATTGAATGCTTATTTCACTTCAGTAAAGGTTTGACCTGATATAATTAAGTTGTAACACCTGTGTATAGT
>SAAR01000285.1 GCA_009916335.1 Erysipelotrichia bacterium
TTAATAAAATCAAACTTATAGTTACACTCCTTACCATTTAATGTATTTCCGGTTTTTACATCCTTTAATTTAACGGCAGCACCAATATCGCCAGCTTGCAATTCTTCTACTTTAATACGATTGGGACCAGCCACTACATAAATCTGAGCAATGCGCTCTTTAGACCCTCTATTAGCATTTGTCAGATCATCTCCCTCTTTTACTTTGCCACTCATTACTTTAAAATAAGAGACTTCACCTATGTGAGGTTCTACACTTGTTTTAAAGAAATAGAGAGAAGAAGGGCCATTTGAATCGGGAGCGACTTCTTTCCCTTCTGTATTCACGACTTTGGGCATATCTGAAACAAAAGGAACCACATTTCCCAGAAACTCCATCAAACGCCGAACTCCCATGTCTTTTCCGGCACAAACACAGAATACAGGAAAGATTCCCCTATTAGCCAATCCCATGCGAATACCTTCACGCATCTCATCTTCAGTAAGAGACTCTTGCTCAAAGAACTTTTCCATCAGTTCTTCTTCATTTTCAGCGGCAGCCTCCACCAAAGCCTTATGCATTTCCATCGCTTTGTCCATCTCTTCAGCAGGTATATCTTCAATGATAGGAGCACCTCCTTCGGGCTTCCAGGAATACTTCTTCATCAACAACACATCGATCAACGCATTGAAATTAGGGCCTGTTGCTATGGGATATTGAACCGGAATTACTTTATTTCCATAAGCTTCTTTGAGTTGTTCCAAAATGTTATCGTAATCACATTTTTCATTATCAAGCTGATTCACTAAGAATATAACCGGTTTATTGAATTTTTCTGTATACCTGAAATGATTTTGCGTTCCTACTTCAACACCGTATTGACCGTTAATAAGTAGGATGGCCGTATCAGTCACATTAAGTGCAGTAACAGCTCCGCCAACAAAATCATCTGCACCCGGACAGTCAATTATATTCAGCTTCCTGTTATTCCACTCCACATGAAATACTGTAGAAAAAACAGAGTAACCATATTCCTGTTCAACAGGAAAATAGTCACTCACCGTATTTTTTGCTGCGACAGAGCCGCGGCGTTTTATAACTCCACTCTCGAAGAGCATTGCTTCAACGAGAGTGGTTTTCCCAGAGCCGGAACTTCCCAATAATGAGATGTTCTTAATTTCATTAGTCTGATATACTTTCATGACATCTAAGATTTAAGTGATTAACTAATTATGTTCTTCACAAATTCATTTAACTAAGGCGCAAATTATAAATAAATAAATATAAAAACAATATTATACCTCTGTTTCTAAACAATGTTATGCAACATTTATATTCAGTATTTCTAAAATTTTGTATATTTACAGCCAAATCAATCAAAAAATACAGGAGTGTCAAACAAGCACTTCCTTTAATTCAAAAACTGATGGCGGGCATTTACATACATGTACCTTTCTGCAAGACGCGTTGCATTTATTGCGATTTCTATTCAACGACACAAAGTTCGCTGCAACCAAATTACGTTTCAGCCTTATGTAAGGAACTGGTTCAACGAAAAGAATATTTAGATTCAGAATCGGTAGAGACAATTTATTTTGGAGGAGGCACACCTTCACAGCTCAGTTACGAAGAACTCACCGCAATCTTCCAAACGATTACAGAAAACTATAGGGTTACCGAAAATGCAGAAGTCACTATGGAAGCTAACCCGGATGATTTATCGTCAACATACTTAAGCCTACTTCGTAAATTACCGTTTAACCGTATCAGTATGGGTATTCAGACGTTTCACGATGGCACACTTAAACTTCTTAAGCGACGTCACAGCGCATTACAAGCACTTGAAGCGTTCAAAAAAAGTAGAGTTGCAGGCTTTAATAATATCAGTATTGATTTAATGTATGGACTACCGGGTGAAAGTATCCAGACTTGGAAAGAGGATATTAACAAGGCTATATCACTAAGTCCTGAACACATATCTGCCTACCATCTTACATATGAACAAGGTACACCTATATATAATATGTTGCAACAGCATAAGATAAGAGAAGTCACCGAAGAGCTCAGCGTGACTTTCTTTAATATCCTCCGAGAGGAATTACTCAAATCCGGATACGAGCATTACGAAATATCAAACTTTTGTCAGCCTGGTAAGGAATCCAAGCACAACACATCGTATTGGAAAGGGGTGAACTATTTGGGGTGTGGTCCTTCTGCCCATTCGTTTAACGGAAAAAGCAGAGAATGGAATGTATCTTCACTTATTGACTATATAAAAGGGATAGAGAAGGGGGAAAGAGATTTTGAAACAGAGGAACTCAATGCAGACACCCGATACAACGAACTGATAATCACATCGTTGCGAACATCAAAAGGAATATGCCTAGATCAAATTACACAAATATTTGGAGGTGCATATACTGATTACTGCCTGAAAATGGGAACAAAATACATAGAACAGGAGTCGTTAATAATAGAATCAGGCTATTTAAGACTAACGGAAAAGGGCCTTTTTATTTCCGATGGAATCATGAGCACTTTATTAAAAGTAGAGAACTAGCACTATATACAAGATTAATTAACTACAATAGAAACTAATATGAAAACAAGTAAAAAACTATTCTATCTATTCATTTTTGCCTGCTGCCTCAGTTCATGCAGGAGCAGCAAAAGTATGCAAGCTGATTTCAGACAACTAGAAACAAGTCTGTTCTACGAATTAACTACTCCAGAGTACAAAGGGACAAAAAACACTAAGGTCTACTTGGATCGTATTGATAAATCCAAAATGCCAGTCTTTACTAAAGTCAAAAAGGACGGCAGCCTATTTCTGCCTCTTCTGTTTGTTAATTATAGTTCGCAAGACTACGCAATAACAATGGGAGAGAGCTGTTTAAAAGAAAACTATTGCAAGTTTCTAACAGATGCATTGTTGGCAGAATGTAACGGTAGCAGTTGTTTTTATCTGACTGATTCCATGCATGAAATGTATAGCGACTCTGATTACGTACTTAAAGTTGAGATTGTGCAAAATGAAACCACAAGTCAAGTTAAGATTGAACAAGGAAATTACTACGTATATGGAGGAAATGATGAAGAAAGCTATTACGGCGAGTACTCAAACCGAGCAGCCAAAAAAGCAACTACAAACCTCTCATTTTGGGTAAGACTATTTAAAGGTGATAACTGCCTCACGACGAATATATACAATGTGAACAAGAGTTTTAAATGCAAAGACTGTAGCTTTGAACAAACGATTGACGCCAATCAGGCAAGCCTTGACAACATGGCAGAATGCCTTTCATTAGCAACGAAAGAGATGGTCGAGCAAATAAGCAATGAAATAAACCTCTTTTTAGTGATAAGATAAGCTAAGCAAACAAGAGCAATCATTGGATGATTGCAGGAAAAATGACCTCTTGACAATCACAAGAGGGCATTTTTAGCATACTTATGTTACAAATTCATTTCATTTATATACTAAAACAGAACAAATACACATCAAGCAATTGACCTACATCAAGAAAACATGCTAAAAAACATATTTTTAGAAACTTCTCTTTTATGTTATAAAACATACCTTTATCTTTGTATCGGTAAAAAGAAAAAGCTAAGCGCTTAGACCTGATTCAACAGGTATTAGTTTTTTTATAGTTTTCAAGGATAACAAAAGTTTTTAGGTATAACAAATTAAAAAAGTAGGTATTATGAAACGTTTAGGATTAACATTAGTAGCAGTATTCTGCTTGGCTGCCAGTTCTTTTGCAGCAGGAAACCAACCTACAACTGCAAATTGGGAAGGTAACATCAACGTAAACAAGTTGAGTAAATATTTGAAATTAAATTCAAATCAAACTGAAGAAGTTGCTAACATCTGCGATTATTTCTCTAATCAAATGGATAAAGCGGCTAATTCATCAAAGAAACAAGATGAATTATTGAAGAACGCTGTTTACGGCAATCTCAAACTGATGAAACAAACGCTGTCTCCAGAACAGTACAGCAAGTACAATACAGTTTTGAACATCACTTTGCAGAATAAAGGTATTGAGCTGAAATAAAGATCTCAAATAAGATCTTCCTTATTAATAGATGCACCGAAAAGCCGAAAAGAAATGGCTCTCCGGTGTTTTATTTTTTTATAGCACAAAAACATCATGATAGGTAAAACCTTTAATAAGATTACAATTTG
>SAAR01000286.1 GCA_009916335.1 Erysipelotrichia bacterium
CGAAATAATGACACTAACCGTATTCTTCACTATTGGCGCAAAATCGGTATTGATCCTAGTATTTGCATGGACTTGCTACTGGCTTTCAATAATAGAACTAGTCCGCCACTTGATGATGATGAACTTACTACAATATGGAAAAGTGTATTTAAAATGGTATAGAAAGGGATAAATGGCATCAGAAAAATTAATTGATTTAGCAACAAAAACACCTAAAGCCCGACAAGATGATGAGTTACCAAAATGGGCTGGTTATGATGAAAAAGGTAACTTGAAAATAAATGCTTCTCTCTTGGGTTATGAAATCATGGAAGAAGTCCCTATGATACGATCTAATGAATTATCGTATGGGGCAAGGTTTGATAAAACAACAGGGGCATGGCGTATGGATAGCCTAGGCGATTACCTAGATGGTTATATCACTAAAAAACTAGAAACCGTTGGCAAGTGGTCGCAACAAAAATTATACGAGACCAAGAAATTTATTATGATTAAAATCTTTGATGAAACTATGAAAGACAATCCATTTAATCATAGTAAACCTTATCTCGTAAATTTTAAAAATGGTACTTATAATTTGAATACTAATCAAATGAAGCCACACGATATTAAAGACTACATTATGCAAAGCCACAATTATTCTATTGATCCAAGTACTCAAAAAGCGCCTATCAAGACGGTAGAATGGCTGAAAGATTTGACTGGGGATAGTGATAGTGTTAAATATTTACTGGAGATGATAGGTTATTGCTTTTATAGGAGCTATGCACCATTTCAGACTATCACAATATTACAGGGTGCTGGGGCTAATGGTAAGTCAACATTTTTAGAGTATTTAACAAAGGTACTATGTCATGAAAATATTAGTAATGTGACTTTACAGGATTTGGGAAATGCACAAAATCGTTTTGCTAGTAGTAATCTGTTTCAGAAATTAGCCAATATCTTTGCGGATGTTGATTCAGAGTTTATCAAGTCAACTGGTGTATTAAAAGCCTTGACTGGTGGAGATCGATTATCTGCTGAACAAAAAGGGAAAGATGCCTTTATGTTTGTTAATTTTGCAAAATTGATATTTAGTGCTAATGAGTTACCAGCCTTTAATGACTTCACATTGGGGTTTGAGAGACGGTTATATGTTGTTCCGTTTGGTTGTATTATAGACGATGCATTTAAACGGAAGCATGATTTAAAGGCGATTGAAGCAGAGATACCATTACTTGCTTTATATAGCATGAATATGTTTAAGTCTGCTTTAGACCGAAAAGAGTTGACTGTATCAAATAAGATGCGGGAGGTCAAAGATAAATGGCTTAAAGATTCTAATCATGTTTTGAGATTTATTGAGGAAAAATGTTATATCGATAAAACAAGAAACTCAGGCGGATCATCAAAAACAACTTATGAGATGTATGAAAACTTTTGTTTTAAGGAAAGTATTATGAAGCTGTCTCAACCTAAGTTTACTAAGCAACTTGAAAAGATGGGGATTTATAAAAAGAACACCCGAGAAAATGGTAGTAGGATTTGGAGATACATTCATTTGTTTTGGAATGAATACCAAAAATAATGGTATCCCCCTACTATAAGTTATAAAATTTAAAGTTGACTTTAAATTTGGAAAAGACCTAGGTGTCTCCCTACTATAAGTTATAAAAAGCCGTACCACCTGTACCATTAGCGATAAAGCTATATATATCAAGGGTTTAGGTGGATAGATATTTCCTATTTACTTGTACCACTCTCATACCAGACTTGTACCAGTAATAAAGTGGTACGGGTATGGTACAACACTGGTACGGGTAATATTGAGATACACAAGTCTGTAACTCCTTTAATATCAAGGGTTTACAAAGGTGGTACAAGTGGTACAGGTATTTTTAACTTATTGTTAGGCTGAACATATAAAAATAGAAAAGAGAAAATAGAAATGAAAAAAATCGAGAAGATTGTTTACGAAATTGCTGGTGAAGAAGTTGTTATGGAAGTTGGGGAACGAGGTGTATCCGATATTTCATATTATGAAAAAAGAAATTCTTATAAAGTATATAAACAGGATGAACTAGATGTGGATAAGCATATTCTTTATAAAGAGATATTTGATGTGAAAGTGGTCTGCTATGATGTCACTAGTCCTTCTACTAATAAATCTTTCTTTAAATCATGAAGCCACAGAAGCAATGTAACCATGCTGGATGTAAATGCTTAGTTGAATACAGTCAGAAGCATTGTGATAAGCACAAGAAACTAGATAAAATTATTTCAGTTGGTAATAAGTATTCTAATCGTAAAAAGATCGGTGGTAAATACTTTAAGTTTTATCATGGTAAGGAATGGACTAAGGCTTCTCAGTTATACAGGATAAACAATCCTTGTTGTGAATCATGTTTGAACGAAGGAATTATCCGAAAAGCTGACGTTGTGGATCATATTGTGGAGTTACGTGATGATTGGTCTAAGCGACTGGATGAAAGTAATTTTAAGTCATTATGTCATAGGCATCATAACACAAAAACAAGCGCAGAACGCCGTAAACGCACTACCCTAAAGGGTTAGGGGCGGGGTGTTTTGTTTGATGGGAAACGAGTATGGGGTCATTTTTTCACAAAAAGCCTTTTTCAAACTAAGTAACTGGTTAAGTAGCTATATATAAACGTTTACACTTGTAAACTATAATGGTATAATAAGAGAGTAGGAGATTTTATGAAAGATAGCATGACAATTCACTTGTCAGACGGACGAAATAAGGAAATTGAATTGCCTAAATATGGCGAGATTAAATTAATTATCCGTAATGGCAAAATATGTGATATGGAAACAAATAATAAAGAAAAATTATATTAGTACACCTAAACGGTCAAACCGAGGATGTATTACTGGTAAGCAATTACTGGTAGTGCATCCTCTTTTTGTTAGAAAGGAGATAAATAAATGTCTAAGCCAATAAAATTACTGGAAGAAGTCAGTATGAATATATCAAATGAAGAGAAAATGCAACGTGAAGATGCCAAAAAAGAGTTGTTTTCATATCAAGAATTAGTGACAATAACCCCCCCTGACTGGATGCCAGCAAGTGCCATAAGTGAGTGGGATAGACTTGTGCCTATTATGAAAAAAGAATTTCCATTATCAGAAACGGACTATGGCTTGTTAATTTCTTATTGTTTGGCATTTTCAAGGATAAAAACTGCTGAAGGCGAGATAAGAAAATTTGGTACATTTGTTACCAATGAAAATACTGGTGTCAAACGTGCCAATCCAGCTATTTCTGTTCAATCCCAAGCCATGAGAGATATGAAATCAAGTGCTAGTGCTTTAGGTATGACCTTGGAAGCACGGTCAAGGCTTGCGTTAAACAAGGCAAAAGAAAATACAGCAGTTGATCCGTTTGAAAGTCTGGTGTCAAATGGATAAGTATATCAAGGATGTTTTATCTGGTAAATTACTTGCTAGTAACAAAATCAAGTTAGCTTGTGAACGCCATGAGAACGATTTGAAAAAAGTTGATTTTCCATATTATTTTGATGAAGGTGAAGCGGATAAAGCCATTAAATTTATGGAGTTACTACCAAGTACTGACGGCAAACCTATTCAAGTATTAGGCTTTCAAAAATTTATTATAGGTTCTTTATATGGTTGGCGTGAAAAGGAAACAAAAAATAGGCGGTTCAATCGTGCTTTCATATCGATGTCTCGTAAGAATGGTAAGACTTATCTAGCTAGTGGCATGGGTGCTAATGCGCTTATCTTAGAGAATGAGCCAGCAGAATCAAGACAAGTACTATTTGTATCAAATGCTTTGAAACAGGCTAAATTGGGCTATGATATGCTTTCTAATTCATTGAGAAGTGCTACCAAGTCTAGTAAGTTTCTAAGGCAACAGCTTAAAATCATGAACTCTAAAATCGTTCACAAGCCCTCTAATAGCTTCTCTATGGCTTTGGCTAGTGAGACCAGTACATTGGACGGATTCGCTCCCACAACGGCTATATTAGACGAGTGGCACGAAGCTAAGACTAGAAAGACTTACAATGTCATTCGTTCAGGTCAAACCCAACAAAAAAATGGCTTACTTTGTGTGATTAGTACTGCTGGGCTAGATTTAAATGTGCCAATGTATGAAGAATATTTATTGCTTGATCGTATCTTAAAAGG
>SAAR01000287.1 GCA_009916335.1 Erysipelotrichia bacterium
TGTCGACCTAATTATACTTAAAAGTGCCTATTTATGGGCTTTGTTAGATTGATTTTAGTTGGTGTTTTTACTGGAATCTATGTGCGAAAGTTGAGTATATAACTTAAAATTCCAATATATAACTAAATGTTCTAATTTGAAACTTTTTTGTTATAATGATGAGAATTAAATATTGAGGTTAAAAATGGCACCGAGATATCCCGTCGAAGATTTGTACAAACATAATGATTACATTAAGATGGTTCAAATAAAAAAACAAATGTCTTTGCAACAGCAGCGGATATTTGATACGGTTCTTGCGAGTATTCAGGAAATGAAAAAAGTAGGGCTTATTGATGAGATTATTTCCGAAGGTGAACTCGTATTAGACTTCCATATTTTTAGGGAACAAATGCTCAAGGGAGCATCGATCAAAAAAATCAATCGTTCAGAGCTTCAAAAAGCAATGGAAACAATGGTAGATATAAAGTTTTCATATCAAACAGATGACGAAGTAGGGGCTTTTGTTATATTTCAAAAAGCACGGATCAATTTTGATGATAATAAAGTATATTTGACATTTGGAAAAGATTTTAGAACTGAAAATCTGCTACCAACAGCTAACTATACAGCTTTATCTCTCACTTATTTAAACTCATTTTCATCCCAATACGGCAGATTACTTTACCAATATTTTAAAATGCTTATAGGCAAAGATATACATAAGCCTTTTAGAACCGACATAACATTAGAAATTGAATTTTTGCATAAGTTACTTGGAATTAACAAAACTGAACATACAAACTATATTAGTAATAATAGTTTATTTATAAGTAGGGTAATCAACCCAGCAATTTTGCAAATTAACGAAACCACAGATCTATTAGCATCTATTGAGCCTATAAAAAGAGGGCGCAGAATATCTCATATCCAATTTTTCTTTCCTCCTAAAGATGAGATGCTTTCAAAACAAAAGGAAGAACCTCAAGCAAATACAGGTAGGGGGAATCTTCTTTTTGTACCTTCTTTTACGGTGTTTAAAGAATTTAGAGAATGGCTTTTAAAATATATGATTGGCAAACAATTGGTAATTGGACCGAAAGGTTATTTGCCTGACGCCATCATTTCTTTATCCTCAAAAGGATATCTCCATAACGACACTTACAATGCAGATTTGACTCCTGATGATGCCATGATGATGTGGACGTGGCTTTTTGAAAATCAGGAGAGAATAGGGCAGATAGATTTATCAGAGGAAGATGTCAAGTTGTTGAATTTGAAAAACAAAAGTTTTATGATTCACGATAGTGAAAAAGATATAGAAGAAAAAGTTACAGTCAAAGAAGTAAAAAAAAGTGAGATAAATCCACAATATTTATTTGTAGTACTTGAAAATAAAAATGGCGAAACAAGGAATGTTGACAACTTCTTTACGTATGACATGTTGAATAATGCAAAAGATCTGTAAATAACATCCGCTAAACAGCTAAAGCAAAATTGTTAGAAACTCGTTTTAATACTGTATAGAAAATAGGATGCCTCTATCACAATTTATATTATAAACTTTGTGATACTCTACTTGGATTCAAACTACTCACGATATCGTGAGTAGTTTGAACAAAATAAAAAACTTACAAAAAAGAAGACAGTATGCTGTCTAAATGATGTGATAAACTGCGATGATATTCTACTTTTGGTCATTAATATTGGATTCTTTTATGACAGCTGTAAGACGAAGTGCAATTTTAGCAATATAAAATTCTGCTAAAAGCCTAAAATTCACTATTAAATTTAAAATATCTGCATAGTTTTACTGTTCGTCTGACAGTTGGTGTTTCTTCCACAAAACGCAATGGATATTTGAATCGACTATAATTTTTTATGAGAACTATTTTCCATAGTTTTTTAAACATGTAGATTTTGAAATCTTCCATCACATAACCTTTAGTGTTGAAATCTCTTTTGCGTGATCATGAAGTTCAGTTTACATATATCTAACTTCTTATATAGCATAATTATAAAAGTGGACATAAATATGACCTCTATTGAAAGTTCTCTTGCGCTATAATATCTCATCACTTGATTAAGGATGCATGATGCCAAAAGTCGAACGACCTTCAAATAACTCAAAGTGGGAACGTATCAATACTATTTACGAGCTTTTAAGGCAATCGTGCGAGGGTATGAGTATTCAAGACTTATCACAACAAATGAATGTCAGCACAAAAACTATTCAGCGAGATTTGTATGAAGTGTTGGGGGAATATGGTGCTGTTAAACAAGGGCGAATGTGGAAGCTTGATAGTAAAAAAGCCGAAGACAATCTTAATTCAAATGAACGGATTATTCTTGGCATTTTGGATGAAATGGCAAAAAATGCTGGAAATAGTTTTTATGGTAAAGCGCACTCTTTACTTAAACAAGTTTCTCAACAATTGGAACACCCTATCTTTGCAAATGTCGAGAGCGAATCTTTGGATGAGAATCATATAGAACTTTTTTCATTATTGGAAAAAGCAATTAAAGCAAGACATACCGTTGGCTTTAACTATAAGAAACATCCTTTTGATGTTCAACCACTCAAGTTAGCATTTTTTGATGGTTTTTGGTATTTATTAGCACTTGATATCAATGATGACAATAAATTTAAAAAGTTTTATCTTAAAGCCATCAATAATTTAACAATTCAAAATAATATATTTTTGATCAACACGATGTTGGAAGAACGTTTAAAAAAAGCAAATTCCATTTGGTTCGATTTGGATAAAGAGCTTTTTGATGTGCATTTACTGATTGATAAAGAAATTATGACCTATTTTGAAAGAAAGCCGCTTAAAGGTCAAAGTGTTGTAGGAAAAGACCTTGATGGATCTTGTGAAGTTATTATTCCTATTACGCATGAGATGGAAATAATTCCTTTAATCTTTTGGTATATGCCTCACATTAAAGTTTTAGAGCCTACGTGGCTAGCAGATAACGTTAAAAATAAAACACGAGAATATCTCCAAAGTCTTTAATAATCAAGACATTTTACTGTCCAATGAGCAAGCTATTATTTCTCCATAATTTAAAAGGCAACATACAAAAATCTATTCAAGAAGAGATCCACCTTTAGGTGGACTTCAAAGGCTTTAAAGTATAAACGCTATAGAATCATCAATCACCCAGAAGGATACTATTTTATGAATCATTTAACACATATAGATAAATTAATTGCAAGTAATAAACATCTGCAAAGTATGTATGGATTTATGTTTTACAGCAGTATTGCAACACTTAAAAAAGGAAAATTCTACTTTTTAGGTGTCAATCCCGGAGGGAAGGGAAGCTCTATCGTTCAATTTGATAGTACCTATACAAAAAATGCTTATTTAGATGAATCATGGGATAATGGTAAAGCAATATACCCGATTGGACAAGCACCGCTTCAACTCAGAGTGCAAAAACTGTTTGATGCTTTAGGTATCGATTTACGTGAAGTATGCGCCTCAAATCTCATTTTCAAACAAACGAAAAATATTCACTTCCTTACAGATCCCTATGCACTTGCCGATGCGTGTTTTCCAATTCATCGTTATATTATTGAGGAAGTCGTTAAACCAGAATTTATCATTTCTATGGGGAAAACAGTTTTTGATTACTTTGTTGATCGTCAAGGATTCACCTATTCTCATGAATTTTCAGCAGGACATGCACAGTGGTCTATTCGTGTTGCAAAAAAAGAAGAAACAACGCTTATTAATGTACCACATTTGAGCTATTATGATCCATTTTCTTCTTCTGCTCAAACACAATCCAAAAAAAGACAAGCGCTTAAACAACTTCAAGATCTAGTGTTTGCTCACTAATTTTTGATACAGTATGTCTTGCAAGATTGCATATCAGTTATAAATCCGCACTCACAAAATTGGTTAAAAGCACGTGTGAATCCTCTTCTATTCAAAGGTGCTTCACATGAAACCAATACAATTTGTTTGTGGGCCTTGAATAACTCTTTAAAAAGTATCAAAAGCTTTCTTTGCAATCCAATATAATGAGCCAAAGAAAAAACATCATCAATTAGAGCCACTTGCAAATTCAACCAAGCAGCCAAGCCAATATCTTCTAAGCTCAATTTTCTAACTTTTTAAAAAACTGATTTTAGCCATTGCCTGTAA
>SAAR01000288.1 GCA_009916335.1 Erysipelotrichia bacterium
CAATGTCATATTATAGTGCAATTTATCGTGACGTAATTTACCTAAATCTAAAATATTGGTCACATTCTCCAACATAGAGGAGGCACTTTTATAAATCTGCTCTAAAAGATAAAGCCGTTTCTCTTGAGGCACTTCATCAATGTGAGGCATACGCTTGTACAAATACTGTGCAAAATTCAAAATAGCATTAAGAGGCGTTTTAAGCTCATGGGTAAAAAGAACTAAAAAAGCATCCTTAGCCTCAGAGAGTTGTTCTTGCTCTAGGGCTTGACGCTTAATTTCATTGGCAAGACGCTCTTTTTCTAAAAAATAAGTAATATCGTGGCGAATTGCCAAATATTGCAAAATTTTTCCACTTTGCTTCTCTTTAAAAGGAATAATCATCGTCTCTGCCCAAAAATCACTTCCATTTTTATTGCGATTGACAATTTGTGCACGCCACACCTTTCCCTTTGTTATGGTTTGCCACATATCTTCAAACACCTCTGGTGACGTACTAGGATGTTTTAAAACACGATGATTCCTCCCAATTAACTCCTCAGGCTGATACCCTGTTACGCGTGTAAAATTATCGTTCACATAGGTAATATTACCATCCACATCGGTTTGTGAAACAATCGAAAAATCAAGCAAGGTTTGAAAATAATGACGCTCTGCTAAGTAAACATCATGCGTAAATTGCTCAACACACTGTGTAAAATGGAACAATGCATTGGCACGCTCTTTTTTCATACTTAAATAACGCTCACACTGAAGCGATAAAATTTCATCCAGTAGAACCAGATAATCGCTTTGCAAAAATAAAATTATTTTAATTAATGGAAAATTTGCCTTAAGCTCTTTAAGAACAGGAACATAAAGGGCTTCATTCGAAACGGAGAGCGAACCAAAAATAAGATGAATCTTCTCTTCTTGAACAATTTTAGGAATATAATGTGGCAAAATATTTACATGTAAACTTCCACACACCTTTTTTGCTTCATTTAAAAATGTCGTATCGTACGCAATTTCTCCAATAATAAGCACCGAAACCATGCTTGATTGATAGAAACAATGCTCCATAACTATTCCTCGTTTAGTATCTTAACAACACTGTTAGCAATCATCTCCAAAGGCACAACCTCATCAATACCTCCAAGCTTAATCGCTTCTTTTGGCATGCCAAAAACCACACAACTCTCTTCAGATTGTGCAATCGTTTTAGCCCCTGCTTGATGCATATTGAAAATGCCTCGTGCCCCATCACTTCCCATGCCTGTTAAAATGACACCCAGGGCATTTCCACCTGCAACTTTAGAAACGGAGTTAAAAAGTACATCAACACTAGGACAATGCCCACTAACATGTTTACCCACTCCTATTTCAATAAAATAACGCACACCCGAACGTCGTAACACCATATGCTTATCACCTTGCGCAATATAGACCACGCCTCTTTGAATGCTTTCCCCATGCACAGCAACTTTCACATCCATGGCACAAAGCTCGTTTAAGCGTTTTGCAAATGGTGGAATAAACGTTTGAGGCATATGCTGTACCACTAAAATAGCAGGACTATTTTGAGGCATTGCGCTTAATACCGCTCTTAACGCTTCTGTGCCTCCCGTACTTGAGCCAATGGCAATCACTTTTTGTGTGGTTTCGCTTAAGCGTATACAAGGATGACTTCCTGTGTGAAATACGTTTTTTTGAACCTTCGCATACGAAGCATTCACCACTTTTTGAATCAACTCCTCTTGAATTTCATCTTTACCATCAAATAAATAGGCATGCGGTTTTTGTACAAAATCAACCGCCCCTGCTTCAAAAGCATCAAGCGTCACCCTTGCACCACTACTACTAAGCGATGAAACGATGACCACAGGCGTAGGATAATGTAACATCAATTTTTGCAAAAAAGTCAATCCATCCATGCGGGGCATCTCAAGATCTAAACAAATCACATCTGGTTTTAATTCGATAATCATATCACGGGCAATATACGCATCCGCAGCAAGTCCTACCACTTCAATACGCTTATCAGCACTTAAAATTTCATGCAAAACATGCCGTGCGGTGGCACTGTCATCCACAATTAAAACCTTAATCATTCATCATCTCATTTTGAACATATTTAAGCATAATACGATTAGCATCGCTAATCATCATAATACGCCTGCCGTTATTCCCACCTATATCTTCTGCCCTAATAGGAATATGCCACTGCCGCAAAATCTCTTTGGCAATTAAAATATTTTTTTGTCCAATCATCTGCCCTTCACTATTGGCTCGATGAATGTTCGCCCCTCCAAAAATTTTTGCTTCCATATTACACCGTAAACAACCAATGTTTTCCATGTTTTCAATCAATTTAGGAATAGCAACATTGCCAAATTTTGGGCTTTCAAGTCCATTACCATTCCATAAAGGCAATAAATAATGGTTCATTCCCCCAATCATCTCTACTTTATCGAACAAACACACACTCACACATGAGCCTAAAACCGTCACAATTTCGGTGGGTTTAATACCCACGAAAATTTCGCCCACATGAATGAATTTACGAGGAAGCATTAAAACTCTTTCATTTGTGTATCATCAAACATAAATTCATTCGCACTATCACTCATCAGTGCTTCTGCCTTTGATGCATCCTGCAAAGGTAAGAGAATCGTAAAAACGGTTTCAGTAGGTGTAGAGACATAATCAATCTCTCCATCCAAAGACTCCACAAGGGCTTTAACCACACTAAGACCCAAGCCTAAGCCATCCACGCTCTCACGGGCTTGACTACGTCTACTCACCTTCTTAAAGCGACTAAAAATCTCTTTTTTTGACTCTTTTTCAATCACATCTCCTACATTACTAATGCGTACACACAACTGCTCCCCTAAAAGATGGGCATCAATCAAAACGCGATTGCTAGGAAAAGAGTACTCGCATGCATTAGAGATAAGATTAGAAAAAATAGTGTAGAGTTTTCGAGCATCACTCACAATAAAGTCTCCTGCATTGATCCTGACGCTAAAAAATAACTCTTTTTCATGAATAAGATAATTAAATGCCTCTTGCAACTCTTTAATTAACAACCCTAAATCAATTTCACTCCAATAGTTTGCAATCTCTCCTGCTTCAATCTCAGCAGCAGTAAAAATATTATTGAGTTGAAAATCTAACTTGTGCAATTCCATATCCAAAAGAAGCTTCATTTTCTGTGTTTTTGGAGTGTCATCATTTTTTTGCATCATGGAAGAGAGATTAAGCAAGGAGCTAAGAGGATTATTAAAAACATTTTTGATTAAAGAGAGAAATTCTCCCTTAATCGAATCATGCTCTTTAAGTTTTTCGTTGAGGTCATAAAGTTTTTTGGTTAAGAATGCCATCTCTTCTAACGTTTGATTTTTTTGGTCAAACCGTCTTTTTACCTCTTCAAGCAACATCGCATCACTCAGTGTGTCTAAATTGTTTTTCTTAGTCATGTTACACCTTCTGATAGATTGAAGCACTTTTGGATTGAAACCCTTTTTTCATATCGGTCAGCGCTTCAGAACTCCCGATGAAAAGGTACCCCTCTTTATTCAAAAGGGAGAAAAATTTTTCAACCAATCCATTTTGGGTCGGTTTATCAAAATAAATCATCACGTTTCGACAAAAGATAATATCAAATGCAGTGGACTTAAAAAGGTCATAATTGCCCGTGACCAAATTAAATTCACGAAATAAAACCATTTTTTTAAGACTCTCATCAATCTGATACGCAGGTTGTTGGTTATGGTATAGCGAAGAAAAATAGCGTTCTACATAATATGCATCGAGATTATTACATGCTTTGTGCGAATAAATACCTTGCGTAGCTATTTTAAGCACCTTAGAAGAAACATCAGTGGCTAAAATTTTAATATCATATGTTTTATCACGGGGTAAATGTTCTTTAAAGAACATAGCAAGACTGTAAGGCTCTTCACCCGAAGAGCATGCTGCAGACCAAATACGCAATTTTCCACCACGTTGTTCTAAAATCTCATGAAGCTTCTGCTTTAAAAACTCCCACTGTTTTGCTTCTCGAAAAAAAGAGGTAACATTGGTTGAAATCAAAGAAGAGAGGTACTCAAGTTCATCACCACGTTTATCGGCAACCAAAAAATCATAATAC
>SAAR01000289.1 GCA_009916335.1 Erysipelotrichia bacterium
AGTTCTATTATTGAAAGCCAGTAGCAAGTCCATGCAAATACTAGGATCAATACCGATTTTGCGCCAATAGTGAAGAATACGGTTAGTGTCATTATTTCGTTTACCCTCGGTAGCACCTTGATTAAATAATTCCCATATTTCAGCACCATAGGTTCTTTTACCTATTTTAGATGCCGTCTGCTTCTTAGGCGGTTTATGGATCATATCGATTAACCAACTAGGGCAATCAGCAACATTTGCGAGGGTATCATCTTGTTTAAAAGGCTGATATAAGCCGTCTGTGCGCTTACTTGGGTAGATAGGTGTAAAATGTGTCTTGACCTCTACACCGTCTGCTATCTCGTTCACAATAGGCTTATTGAAAGTCTCGTTAGGTACTTTAAAGAAAATATGAACCCCCGAACCTGTTGGGGTCTTTTCAACATAAGTATCTAGCTTTTCACCTTGACTATATTCTTTCCATATAGCACTAAATGCTTTAACGCCATTCTGGCCATCTTTGTGCTGATCCAAATCAATACAAATCAAACCGCTATTTTTAAGATTAATCAGAATATTTCTGTTAGGGATTTCATCAAACCAAGCATTTACTAAATCTTCATTGAGAGTACCTTCAGCGGTACCCTTAATAATCGCCCTCTCACTTTTACCGACTGGGTACCCAGCTATAACATGAATGGATTGGCTAATACAGAATAAGGCTTGTTGTTTTGGTGTCATAAATTCACCTCCTTAATTTTTGCCGTTATAGATATAGTTCAAACTGATATTGTAGATATTTGATAAAACTTTCAAATCTGATAAATCAGCATGACTACTATCATATTCAATCATCTTTAATACTTTAGGTGATATATTGGTCTTGTCTGACAAATCATCTATAGTGAGATTGTGTAATTCTCGTAAATCTTTAAACGTATATCTTGAAACACTATTTTGGTTATTTCTATTATTTTTTCGTTGTGTCCGGATACCTCTAGCATAACCAGCCCAGTACATTTTCCAACCTATCCAAAAAGGACTCTGACCATTTGTTTCATTATCCATGGCAATTTCATAAACTTCATGAGTAAGCCCATCGCCAACACCTTTACCGTAAAATGTTTTACTGTCTCTCTCAGCTTGTTTCTTGATATGATAATTCTCAGGCACTTTCATACGAAAAGGCAAATCTTCTTTATTAATCATGCGCAATCCTTTATCAGTTCTGATAGTTACCACATGTTTAATTTTTTTGCGTATAAATTTCTAGTTGTCATCTTTTAATTCTCCTTATTTTATGGTATAATAAGGGTAAAGAACGGCTATAAAACACCGTGTTAGTAACCTTTATCACTGTCCGCCAAGACAAAATCTGTGATAAGGTTTTTTTCTTTACCCTGATTCATGTTCAATCTTCTTCTAAACCCAGCAACTCAAATAATTCATATAAATTATTTTCAAGTGAAACATTAGCTAGTGTTTTAGCACGTTCTAACGCACTTTCACTTGTTGCGACACCATCAATTTTGATGGGATAATTTTCACCATCTTTTAAATCAGCAATTTCACCTAATAGACTTGATAAGTCATTTAGAATTTCTTTTACAGTTCTTGATTCCATTGTTTTCCTCCAATATTAAACTTCAAATTGTGCCATCCAGGCATCTACTTTTTTCTTGTTGCAACGTTTCGTCTGATTGATAACAGAAACTGGAAACTCTAAATCTTTAATAAATTTAGCTAGGTTTGACCTTGATACTTTTAAATAATCACAAGTTGTTTCTAAATCCATCCAATCTGGAAAACTTCGTCTTTTCAACTCATTCTCCATTGCATTCTGCCATACTCTACTAGCTACCTCTGCCAATTGTTGCTCAACACTTTCTGACAAGTCTACTTCTAATTTCATTTAATCACCTCCTTTTTGGTTCTTTGTATTTCTTTGCGAATTAGCTAAAAAAAATATCATCTATTGTAATGCTCGGAAAAATAGGAATAAGCAAATTCTTAAATAAAACTTTTTCAGAATCCTTAAATGCTGTAGTTCCATTTTCTTTTAACCGATAAGCTTGTAAAGATATTCCAAATTCTTTAGCTAAATCTGTCTGAGTAAATCCTAACATTTTCCTATAACCAATAATCTTATTCATATCCCTCTCCTTTCTTTGTATTTCTTAGTACAAACCTATTAAAACATATGATTTCTATTTTGTCAATAATAACTTTGCATTTCTTTGTAAAATGTTGTAGAATTATTATTAAAGACAATAATTAGAGGATAACAAATATGAAAATAACCCCAAATGACCCTAAATCTGTTGGCCAAAGAATAAGAAATATTAGACAGATTCTCGGAGATAGTATGGAGCAATTTGCTAAAAAAATTGATGATAAAGCTAAAAGCGGTACAGTTAGCAACTGGGAAACAGGGAAAAACCTTCCCAACTCTAAAAGGTTAAAAAGAATCGCCGAACTTGGAAATGTTACAGTAGATTATCTGCTCGGTAAATATGATGCAAGTCAAGACATAGAAACTAAAAAAGAACTTGATAGAATTTGGATAAATTTCATTTATCGAAAAGGTGTTAAAAAAGATCCTGAAATACCTCGTAAGTCGTTACAATTGCTAGCATCAGTCTGCCAAGATAATCGAACCAACTTTGATGAAGATCTTTTTAATAAAATGTACGATATAGCACTGACTTTGAATCCAGTTACTGATTTTGAAAATTTATCTAAAAAATCAGTGATGAAAATATCAGATGACTAAATATAAAAGGGAATCTTATGGCTAAATTTGAACAATACAAAGATAAAAACAATAAAAGAAAATGGTTGTTCAGCGGATATATTGCTACTGATCCATTAACTGATAAAAAGATAGTTACTTCTCGCAGAGGATTTGATACTAAAGCTGAAGCAAGTATTGAACTTGATAGAATGAAAGCTAAAATATTAAAAGGCTCACGAAAAAAACGCTCAATTACATTTGAAGAACTATATGATGATTGGTTGTTACAATATAGAAAAAGTGTTAAAGCATCATCGATAGCAACAAGTAGACGGTTTATTGAAGGTCACGTTTTACCAAAACTTGGTAAGTTAAAATTAGATCAGATAACCGTTTCTTTTTGTCAAAAATGTGTGAATGAATGGCACGATAACTATAAACAGTATCATTATATTAGACGTGCTGCTGCACAAGTAATGAGTTATGGTGTCTCTATGGAGTTGATGAAAGATAACCCAATGAGAAAAACAATTCTCCCACGAAAAAAAGAGGATGAAAAGGCACCTAATTTCTATAACAAGAATGAACTTAATGAGTTCCTAAAGTATGTTGAAACACTAGACAATTATAAATATTATGCTTTTTTCCGCTTACTAGCTATTACTGGTATGAGAAAATCTGAAGCATTGGGCTTATATGTATCTGACTTGGATATAGCCACTAAAACCTTAACCATAGGTAAAACAATTGCTGTGGATGAATACGATAAAATAGTATTACAGACACCAAAAACAAAAAACTCATATCGCACTATCAGTCTGGACGATAGAACAATACAAATCTTACAAAATTGGTTCAATATTCAAAAATCAGACTATGAAAAATTAGGCTATGATACTTCTACTACTAAGCAACTCATGTTTAGCAATATGAATAATTCTCTATATTATCCACAAGTTGTAAATGATTGGCTTGACTGGATCTATAGCAAAGCTGAAAAAGATGGTTTAAACCTAACTAAAATCACACCACATGGCTTTAGGCATACTGCTTGTTCTCTCATGTTTGAAGCTGGGGCATCGATAAATGAGGTGCAAAAACGACTAGGTCACAAAGACGTTAAAACAACCATGAACATTTATAGCCACGTTACACCACAACAAGCAGAAAATACCAGCCAAAAGCTAGCAGATTATTTAAACTTCTGACAAATAGATAGTATTTGGGATAGCATTTGTAAAAACGAGATAAAGAAAAGCAAAAAGAACGCTGTTATATCAACGTTCTTTTATAATATAATTAAATTACCCTACAGAGCCTTCCATTTCATAACTAATCAAGCGATTCAATTCAACCGCATATTCCATCGGTAATTCTTTCGTGAATGGTTCAACAAAGCCCATGACG
>SAAR01000022.1 GCA_009916335.1 Erysipelotrichia bacterium
TTGGTGTTGATGAAAAAAATGTAAAGGTTACAGGAATCCCTAAGACCGATCGTTTATTTAATCAAGCGAAGATTAAAAAAGATAAACGCTGGATGTATGCACACTATCCGCAGATTAAAAATAAAAAAGTGGTTTTATATGCACCGACTTTTCGTGGTAAATTAATGCATAATTTAGGCAATAGTACGATTGATTTAGATCGTATTCAGAAAGCATTAGGCGATGAATATGTCATTTTGTATAAGATGCACCCATTATTAGAAAATGTTGTGATTTCACAAAGTGAACAAGTTGTCTGTTGTAATGGAAAAAGTATTAAAAAGCTGTTCTCTGTGAGTGATTATCTAATTTCAGATTATTCAGCCATTATTATTGATTTCTCTACTTTCCATAAACCGATGTTATTTTATACCCCTGATTTAGAAGAGTATCGTGGTGATGTTGGTTTTTATGTCGATTATGAAAGGTTAATGCCTGGTCCAATATGTCGCAGTGAAGAGGAAGTTATTAATGCGATTATTAAAGATGATTTCGATATAGAACGTATTAAAAGCTTTGAAAAGTTGTTCTTCAAATATCGTGATGGAAAATCAAAAGAGCGAGTAATCGCTTTGATTGATGAAATTATGAATGGAGGTAACGTATGAAAAAAATAAGTATTTTACTTTTATTTGTAATGTTGTTGAGTGGTTGTTCTTTATTTGATGTGAATGGAATGGTATGTGAATATCCACTAGATCCCGTTACCTATGAAGTGAATTATAACGGGGAAGATGTTTCTGCTTTTACCATCGTAGAAGTTCGTGATTATACAAATTATAAAAAAGCGTATTTTGAAAATAAAGTAGAAGATGCGAAAAAGAGAAGTAACGAGTTCAATCAGATCAAAGGTTTAAACCAAGAGGTAAGTGTTGATGGAAAAATAATCAGTATTTATTTAAAGGTAGATTTCAATGAATATGATATTGATGTAGATGCCAACAACGTGATTAACTTACCGTTAAAGAAAAGCGATTTTGAGAATGTAAAAACATTGCGTAAATTCTTTGTCAACAAAGGGTATCATTGTGATGAGTTAGTGGATTCAAAATTAAGATAGAAACTGTTGTATAATAGTTTCTATTTTTTTATACTAAGTGTATAATTTGAATAAAGAAAGTAAGAGGTAAACTTATGAATAACTTTATTTTTAATATTCCTACTAAAATTTATTTCGGTAAGAAACAGATGGATCATTTACACACAATCGTTCATGATCTTGGTCATCGTGTTTTGCTTGTTTATGGTGGAGGCAGTATTAAAGCGAATGGCATTTATGATGAAGTAAGTAAACAGTTAAAGGATTGTGAAGTGTATGAATTAGCGAATGTGAACCCTAATCCTCGTATTGAAAGTGTAAGAGAGGGCGTTCGTTTATGCAAAGAACATGATATTGAAGTTATATTAGCTGTTGGTGGAGGTAGTTGTATTGATTGTAGTAAAGCGATTGCCGCAAGTGCTTTTAGTGAGAAAGATGCATGGGAAATCGTTTTAGATGCGAGTAAGGTTGAAAAAGCATTACCCATTGTAAGTGTTTTAACACTGAGTGCGACAGGTTCAGAGATGAATAGTTCAGGTGTTATTTCTAATTTAAAGGAAAATCTAAAACTTGGTTTTAGTAATCCTTTATTATATCCTAAAGTATCTATTTTAGATCCTGAAAATACCTATACTGTACCAGCTCGACAGACTGCTGCAGGAACAGCCGATATACTATCGCATTTATTTGAAATTTACTTTAATGAAACACAAGGGGCATTTGTCCAAGAGGAGTTAGCACATTCCTTAATGAAAACATGTCTTAAGTATGGTCCTATTGCATTAAATGAACCAACAAATTATGAAGCTAGAGCGAATTTAATGTGGGCAGCAACTTTATCTTTGAATGGTTTAGTAGCGAGTGGGTTTGGTAAGTCATGGTCTACTCACCCAATGGAACATGTATTAAGTGCCTATTATGATATTACGCATGGCGTAGGATTAGCCATTTTAACACCAAGCTGGATGCGTTATATTTTAGATGAAACAACACTTTCTCGTTTTAAATTGTTTGCGATTGAAGTGATGAAAGTAGATCCAACACTTGATGATTTAACGATTGCCAATGAAGGAATCAATCGTTTAGAGAAGTTTTTTGCGGAATCATTAAAACTGCCTGCGAAATTAAGTGAAGTTGGTATTGATGAAAGCCAGTTTGCACAAATGGCACAAAGTGCTGTCGATTCTAAAGGTGGTTTTATCAATGGCTTTAAACGTTTAGAAAAAGAAGATGTAGTGAATATTTATAAAATGTGTGCATAAAAAACCTGTGAAAAGCAGGTTTTTACTTTATGAGGGGGGTGTGTCATTCTCACTTGGAATATGATATGATAATATCAGTTAGCAAGAAGGTGAAGAAATGGAAAGCTTCTCTATGGAATATATAAAAGGATTGAGTCAAGCACAGGTACAAGAAAGAGTAGAAAAAGGCTTATGCAATATTAGTGAGCAAACACATACAAAGTCATATCGGCAGATTTTTAAGGATAATGTGTTTACATTGTTTAACTTGATTAATGCAATTTTAGCTGGTTTAATCGTTTTTACTGGTAATTATAAAAATTTGCTTTTCTTAGGAGTGGTTTTTTCTAATATTTTTATTGGCTGTTTTCAGGAAATTAGGGCAAAGAGAACACTGGATAAAATTTCCCTTATCGTATCAATGAAGGCATGTGTCATTCGTGAGGGAAAAGAATATCGAATTGCAATTAATGAGGTTGTCTTAGATGATATTGTGAAATTGAAAAGTGGTTCACAAATTGTAGCGGACAGTGTTGTAGTGGCAAATGAATTAGAAGTTGATGAATCTTTATTGACAGGCGAAAGTGATGTTGTGATCAAAAGAGTAGGGGACTTTTTATATTCAGGTAGTTTTGTTGTTGGCTCACAAGGGTATGCAAAAGTAGTAAAAGTAGGAAATGATAATTATGCATCACAGATTGTTAAAGATGCGAAGAAGTTTGAACGCTATCCTTCACAATTGAGGGATTCTTTAAATAAGATTATTAAATTTATCGGAATTGCGATTATTCCTTTAGGAATTTTATTGTTTAGTAAACAATTCTTTTTCATGCACCAAAGTCTTTCTAGTAGTATTTTATCAACAAGTGCTGCATTAATCGGTATGATTCCTGAAGGCTTAGTTATTTTAACAAGTATTGCTTTGGCACTAGGAACGATTCATTTGGCAAAGCATAAAACCCTAGTGCAAGAATTGTTCTGTTTGGAAACATTAGCTCGTGTTGATGTGTTATGTTTAGATAAAACAGGGACCATTACAGAAGGAAAAATGGAAATGGATCGCTATATTCCTATGATAAACAGTGATGAAAAAGTCATCTTAGGAAATATGATTCATCAGTTAAATGATGATAATGCGACAATTAATGCTTTAAAGATGGTTTATACAAAGGAAGATAGCTTTCATGTGAAAAAGGTTATTTCTTTTAATAGTAAGAAAAAATATAGTGGTGTTATTTTTGAAGAAGGTAGCTTTTTAATAGGAGCCTATGAGTTTATCGTTAAAAATAAACAAGCAAATCATTTAGCGATGATTGAAAAATATGCATCACAAGGGTATCGTATTATTACTTTAGTAGCTAGTAAGCAAAAAAGTGAAGAGCATATTTTAGATGATGTGCAGGTACTTGGTTTTATTTTATTGTTAGATAAGATACGAGCAAGTGCCAAAGAAACACTGGATTATTTTAGAGAACAAAAAGTAGCAATTAAAGTAATTTCAGGGGATCATCCAATCACAGTATCACAAGTTGCAAAACGTGCAGGGTTAGTTGGATATGAGCATTATGTAGATGCCACAACTTTAAAAAGTGAAGCAGATATATTAGCGGCAGTACAAAAGTATAATATTTTTGGCAGGGTTTCTCCCCAACAAAAAAAGCAGATGGTAATCGCTTTAAAACAATTAGGACATACGGTTGGAATGAGTGGTGATGGTGTCAATGATGTATTAGCATTTAAAGAAGCGAATGTGAGTATCGCAATGGCAAGTGGTAGTGATGTAGCAAAAGCGAGTGCTAATTTGGTATTGCTAGATTCAGATTTTAAGGCTTTGCCCTATGTACTTTTTGAAGGAAGGCGAGTTATTAACAATATACAAAGAGTGGCAACACTATTTTTAACAAAGACCATTTTTTCTTTTATTTTAACGTTAGTTACCTTATTTGTTACTTATCAATATCCTTTTATTCCGATCCATTTAACATTTGTGTCATCGTTAACCATCGGGATCCCTGCTTTTTTCTTAGCGTTAGAGCCAAATCGCAATCGTGTTGAAAAAAACTTTTTAGAAAATGTAATGAAAATATCCTTTCCTGCTGCAGTGGGGGTGATTGTTTGTATTTGTTATATTTATGTTAGTGCTCATTTACATCATTACAGTACACATGAAATATCACAGTTAGCATTAATCGTCATTTCAATTAACGGACTTCTTGTTTTAACAAAGGTTGCCTATCCTTATACAAAGTTAAGGATTGCATTAGTTGTCTTTGTCTATGCAGCAATCATCATCGGTTTAGTGTTTGGATATTCCTTATTTGAATTTCCACCAATCCAGTTTTCAAACATTTATTTACATATTAGTGTCTTTATTATTTTATTGATTTCTATTGCGAGTGTCGGTAATCGTATCGTTAGGTGCTATTATTATTTAAAAAGAAGGAAAAGTGATTACAAATGTTAGCTGTAATTTTCTTTTAAATACGTTACTATATAAACATAATTAGTATATACGAGGAGAACATACTAAAAAATTAAAATGAGATGAGACATTTTAATGGTGAAGAAACAGGTTTGGGGGAACTTGTTTCTTTTTTTGTCTTTTGTGTAGTTGGTAAGTTATGGTAAAATAAATAGATAAAAGAGGGTGTAGCACATGCGTGATAAAAAATTTTTATTGATTTCAGTATTGATTGTCATCTTTACTTTATTGCTATCTGTTTATGGGTTTCGCTTTATGGAAGCACAAGCCGTTAAAAACATGAAAAATGCAGATAAACAACCGATTTATTTTGGGGCAACTTATATGACATTAAACAATCCTTTTTTTGAAGTGATCAATGATGAGATTAAAAGTGTCATTGAATCAAATGGTGATGTTTTAATCACGATGGATCCTGCTCTTTCTAAAGAAAAACAAGTGGAACAAATTCAATATTTGATTAATCAACAAGTCAAGGTATTGTTTGTCAATCCTTTAGATGTGAATGATTTACATGATGTATTAGAGGAATGTCGCAGTAAAGGAATGATTGTGATTGCGGTAGACACGAATTTGAAGGAAGGGGATTATGTTAGTCATACCGTTGTTTCTAATAATTATGAAGCAGGTATGAAAGCAGCAAAGCAAATGATGTCGCAGTATGAAAAAGCAGACATTGTGTTGTTGGAACATTCCTCGACCTCATCAGGAAGTCAAAGAATACAGGGGTTTGTAGATAGTATTGCAGATAATCGCAACTATCGTATCGTGGCTAGAAAGGAATGTGAAGGACAATTAGAAATTGCCAATCCAATTATGACCACCCTCATTGAACAAAAGCTGCATTTTGATGTGGTGATGGCACTTAATGATCCTTCAGCATTAGGAGCGATGGCAGCTTTGCAAGAAGCAGGTATTCAAGATGTGAGTGTGTATGGTGTAGATGGTACACCAGAGGTAAAAAGGCTTATTAATGATGGAAAACCTATTTATACAGTGGCACAATCTCCGATTCAAATGGGGAAAAGAGCAGTTAATGTAGCTTATGGTTTATTAGCAAATAAACAATTTAAGACAGACATTGATTACATTCCTGTTACATTAATTAATAGTGAAAATATTGCACAGTATTCACTAGATGGGTGGCAATAAGATGGAAAAGCGTAAATTACATTTGATACTTGATTTAAGTATTTTGTTGCGAATTTTATTTGTGCTACTTGTCTGTATTAATTTTTTAGCTATTATTTTTGTTAGTGGGACTATCTATATAACATTAATGCGAGTGATTGATACTAATGTTGCCCTTTCTTTTTTAAGCCAAGTATCCACCTTACCAAATTCAGCACCGACAATGATGATGATCAAACCAATTTTATGGTTTATCGGCTTACTAATTTTTATGAGTATCGGACGTTTTAAACCTTTGAATAAAAAGGAAAATAGAACGATTAGTGTCATCTGTATTTTCTGTTGTGTCTATATCATGTACTGTTTACAGTTTGCTAATAATTCGATTATGTTATTGTTTATTGCTTATGTACTATATACAAACAAAGATAATTCAACACGTTTCATTTTCTTATCAATTTCTATTGTTTTGTATTTATTCAGTAATGATAATGTCCTTTCTTTTATGCGTATCATCTCTTTAGATGAGTTTATCTCTTGTTATAACACAACCATGCAATCAATGCTTAATATCGTTAATAATTTTTTGATTATGTTAAATATCATTATCTTTATCATGTATATGTTTGTAATGATCTTAGAGGAAGTTAATGAAAGTAAACGTGTGATGCAGTTGAATGAAGAATTAAAAGAGTTAAATCAACAGCTACAAGAGTTTGCCAGTATCCAAGAAAAGATGGGGGAAACAAAAGAGCGTAATCGTTTAGCTAGAGAGATACACGATACACTAGGGCATACACTTACTGGTTTATCAGTGGGAATTGATGCAGCGATGATGATTTTAGATATGGATAGCGATACAACAAAAAAACAATTAGCTGTTTTATCACAAACGGCTAGACAAGGATTAAAAGATGTACGTCGCTCGGTTGAAAAATTAAGACCTGATGCATTAGAGAGATATTCTTTACAAGAGGCATTGGAAAAGATGATCATTGATTTTGAAGTTGTTTCTAAGGTAAATATTAATTTTGTTTGTCATTTAGAAAGCTTAAGTTTTAATTCAGATGAAGAAGAAGTAATCTATCGTATTATTCAAGAAGGATTGACAAATGCATTGCGACATGGTCATGCGGAAAATGTGTTTATTTCCTTTGCATTAGAAAATAACGTTTTATTGATTATTATTGAAGATGATGGCATAGGTTGTCAAAAAGTAGAATATGGTTTTGGTTTGCATCATATGGAAGAACGTATTAAAATCTTACATGGGAAACTAAGGGCATATGGACATGATGGTTTTGTTATTATAGCGGAAATACCTTTACGGAAGGAGGATACAAATGATTAAAATTATGATTGCTGATGATCAAGAACTGATTCGTGAAAGTTTAAAGATTATTTTAGGCACGAATCCTGAATTTAAGATTGTTGACCTTGTGGCTGATGGCAATGAGGTAATTGAAAGTATTAAGAAAGATGTTCCTGATGTCATTTTGATGGATGTGCGAATGCCAGGAATGGACGGTGTTACCTGCACAAAGATTATTAAAAAAACACACCCGCATACGAATATTATCGTTTTAACTACCTTTGATGATGATGAATACATTTATAATGCTTTAAAATTTGGGGCAAGTGGTTATTTGTTGAAGGGAGCTACTTTAGAAGAATTAAGTGAGGCGATCTATACAGTACAAGAAGGTGGTTCTATTATTCATCCTCGTGTTGCAACAAAGGCTTTTAAACTTTTCTCTGATATGGCGAATAATGCGACTAAAAAAGGGGAACTTATTCAAAGTGTTGGTGATGCGAACGATTTAAGCAATACGGATTGGAAAGTGATTGATAAAGTATCACAAGGTTTATCCAATAAAGAAATTGCTCAGCAACTACACTTTTCAGAGGGGACAATTCGTAATTATTTAAGTGTTATCTTGGATAAGTTACAGTTAAGAGATCGTACGCAATTAGCGATTTGGTATTTACAAACAGGGGCCGAAATAAATCATCGTAGGCAGGAAAAACATTTATGAAAAAGTGGCGAATCTGGTTGATTGTTTCTTTCTTTGTTGTTTATGCAATGGCGATTGCTACTTGTTATATAAAGTATTCAAAACAAAATATTACACTTACGATCGGTCTTTTTGCAGGAAGTAATTGGGATGTGCCTAATGGAAATAGCTATCAGATTTATGAAGATACAATTGCTCGCTTTGAAAAAGAAAATCCTAATATCAAAGTAAAATTTGTCAGTGGTGTTGTTAAAGAAGAGTATTCAAATTGGCTTGCGAAAGAAGTTGTCAAAGGAGATGCTCCAGATGTGTTTGTAACGTTGGCTGATGATTTTACAACATTCGCTAAGGCTGGATTATTAACGAATTTAAATAGTTTTATCGAAAAAGATGTAAACTTTCAATTATCTAAGTATTATACTTCTTCATTAAGTGCAGGAAAATATAAAGATGAGCTTTATGCACTACCGTTTGAAAGTGTACCAACGTTAATGTTTGTCAATAAAACACTACTTGAAAAAGAAGGAATTCCATTACCTAGCAATGAATGGACATGGGATGATTTTTATAATATTTGTAAACAAGTGAGTAAAGATGTTGATGGTGATGGTAAGCTAGACCAGTTTGGCGTATATGGCTATGATTGGAAAAGTGCCGTTTTTGCGAATGGAACAACATTGTTTAATGAAGATGGAACACAAAATAAGTTAAATGATGCAAGGGTGAATGAAGCTGTGGAATTTACGAAGAAGTTAACTGCCTTAAATCAAAATAGTATGGTTAAATCACAGGATTTTGATGAAGGTAGGGTTGCTTTTTGTCCGATGGAATTTTCACAGTATCGTGCCTATATGCCTTATCCTTGGAAAATCAAAAAATATTCTAATTTTGAATGGGAGTGCATTAGTTTGCCAGCAGGTCCCAATGGAGATAATGTATCAGAAATCAATACATTGTCCTTCGCAATAAATGCAAAATCAAGAAATAAAAATGAAGCGTGGGCTTTTTTTAAGATGTTAACCTATGATGAAACAACACAGAAAAATATTTTCACCTATTCACAAGGGGTATCTACATTAAAAAAAGTGAATGCATCAGAAGAAGTGATTCAGATGATGTTGGAAGATACACCAGGAGATAGTCAATTTGAAATGCGACTTTTAAGTGATGTGATGGAAAGTGGTGTTGTACAAAAACGTTTTGAAAAATATGATGATGCCATTTCAATGATGAATAATGAAATTTATCGTATCATCAATGAAGTAGAGGGGGACATCTCAACAGAAATGAATACACTTTATCATAAAATCAATGTATATTTGAAAGAATAATAAACAAATGATGGATAATGCTGTATAATATAAGTACTATGTGTGGAGGTTGTTCATGAAAAAGATATTACTTGCCATTCTTCTTTGTGTTTCATTATGTGCTTGTTCAGAGAAACAAGCGAATGGATTTATAGAAAGCGATGTTCAAGAAATCCTTACGAAAATAGCGAATAAGGATACCTTTTTAATTGTGATTAATACAGAAGAATGCTATTCCTGTGATACATTTAAAAGTGAAATTGAAAAGGTAGTAGAAAAAAATGATTTGCATGTCTATACGTTAAATTATCAAGATATATCAGATGTAGATAATGATCAATTAAACATTGCACTTGGTAAATATTCAACATGGCCAGCAGCATTTTATGTGGTAGAAAGCGAAATTCCACAAACGAATAAATATGAATATTCACTAGATCCAGAAGGGTGGAAAACATGGTTAGAAAACATGAAAATTATCAAAGCCTAATATGTATTAATGATATTATTACAAAACAGGATATTGTTGCTTTTTTAAAGAGTCTTGGGATTGGGCGTGGAATGATTTTATACGTTCAATCCAATCTACATCAATTCGCTTTTATCAATGGGCATTATCAAACTTTAATCGAAGCCATTCAAGAAGTGATTACTTATGAAGGAACACTCGTTGTCCCAAGTTTTAGTGAAGGTTTACTTGATCCTGCTTGTCATCTTCAGTATTGTTTTGCTAGAGATGTATATGAGGAAATGCGGGAAAGTACACAAGCATTTCATAAGAAAAGAACACCAGCTGATAATGAATTAGCGAATCAGTTAATGCGTAATGATGCTGTCTATCGCTCTAATCACCCTTTACATTCCTGTGTTGCATGGGGAAAGTATGCTAAATTGATGTGTGATAAACACCCATTGCATTTCTCCTTAGGAAAAGATAGCTTTTTGGATAAGGTGTGTGAAATGAATGGCTATGTTTTATTATTAGGCGTTCCTTATCAAGATTGTGATATTTTTAAATATGCAGCAACCTTAGTAGGAAAAGCACCCGTTAAAATCATATCTAGTCCGATTGATAAAAAAGGAATTGTGGAATATGTGGATATGTTAGATATTACCTATTCAAATAAAGGGATTACACATATTAAAAAAATGATGGAAGAAAGAAGTGTCGTGAAAGATAACTTTATTGGAAATGCACATTGTCGTTTCTTTAAGGCAAAAGAGGCTACAAACTTAGCTCTTGCCTATTATCATTCCTTTGATTAAAAAACACACATGTTGATTTAGACGCATGTGTGTTTTATGTTTTTTAATTTTTGTATAAGAATGTTACAGATGGCTTGTAAAAATTGTTCGTCTTGTTTAGTGAAACGAGCAAATGAAGTGGAATCAATATCGAGAACACCGTATAATTGTCCATCTATTAATAGAGGAATAACGATTTCACTATTAGAGGCACTATCACAAGCAATATGATCTGCAAATGTATGTACATCATCGACAATGATACTCTTTTTCTTAGTTGCACAATAACCACATACCCCTCTTTCTAAAGGAATGCGTGAACAGGCAACCTTTCCTTGAAAAGTAGCGAGAATTAAGGCATCTTCATGATATAAATAAAAACCAGTCCAAGATACATCAGGTAGTAAGTGATGTAAAAAAGCACTCGTATTCGCTAATATTGTTATCTCGTAATGCTCATCTTCAATTAAGCAAGCATATTGTTTGATCGTTGATTCATTCATGTTTTATCACCCCTTTGATTATATAATAAAAGAAGAGAAAGGCAAATAAAAATATCGCCGAAGCGATATTTTTAACAACTTTTATTTTCGTATTTCTTATATTCCTTTTCGATTGCAGCTTGTGTTTGATTACTAATTTTCATATAGCCTAAATCAACCATTAATGAATAGCAATCTCTTTGTAAGGTTGAAATTTCATCATATGCATTATTTGCTTTTTCTAATACAGTATCATTACTTGCTTCTTGTGAAAAAGTATTAAAGAAAGCTTTTAAATGTTTTAATGAAATAAGTAGATTTAATAAAATATCTTGTTCTTTCATTATTGGCAAGCCTCCTTAAGCAATGTTTTCATTTCTTCATATTGGGTAGCAAACGTCGATTCCACATTTTCCATCAGTGTTAAAATCTCATCATCTTGTATACTTTCCTTTTCCGTACTAACTCTTTGTTTAATAGCACATAGTTGTGAAAGTGCATCATCAATATACAAACAATCTTTTGGGGTTAATTTTACTTTTGAACTCATAAGCCCCTCCTTTCATTAGTAGTATGTTCTAAATAAGAAAAGTGTATTCAAAAAATGAGGAAGTTTTTATTAAGAGTAGAAATGGTGTTAGTGATTCATAAAAACAAGAAGAAGATTTAGGCAAACAGATAATATAAATATGTAACAAAGATGAAAAGTGTTTTTTTAGGGAATAGGAATGTTATTTTGTGCATAAAGGTGTTTTGCCTATTATGATAATCATGGTATAATAACTTAATTGAGGTGAAAGCATGTTGCCAAAGATTAAAGATTATATATTTATACAAAGTTTCAAACATGATAAAAGCCTGCATCGTACATGGTCGCAGGCATATGTAATAGAAAGTAATGAAAAAAGAATTGTGGCTATTACGGATCGCAGTTGGGTGATTGAAAGTGATGGGCGAAAATGGTTAACAAGAGAACCAGCTATTTGTTTCTTTTATCCAGATCGCTGGTACAATGTTATTTGTATGATTCGTAAAACAGGAATCCATTATTACTGTAATTTAGCAAGTCCAAGTGTATTTGATGAAGAAGCGTTAAAGTATGTTGATTATGATTTAGATGTGAAAGTAAATCCTAAATGGGAGTATACTATTTTAGATGAAGATGAATATGAAGAACATTCCCAATTAATGCATTACACGCAAGCATTGGATGCCATTATTCATAAGCAGATGGATAAATTACTAGTGGATATTCGTTTGCAAAATTCACCTTTTGATCATTATGAAATTAAACATCTGTATCAAAAATATCTATCATATATGAATGAGTAGGAGGAAATAATATGTATCGTTTTGATGAAAATATAAAAGCAAATGTACATGATGAGTTTGTGTCTAAACACCCATTGTGTAATTTATTGCAATCTAGTAGCTGGGCAAAAGTAAAATATAATTGGGCATCAAAAATTGTTGGTGTATATGATGAACAAACACTTGTTGCCTCAGCGTTAGTATTAATTAAACAGTTGCCTTTAGGTTTTACGATGGTGTATATTCCAAGAGGTCCTATCATGGATTATGAAAATGAAAGATTAGTTAAATTTTATTTTCAAGAAATGAAGAAGTGGGCTAAAAAATATAAATGTTTATTTATTAAAATGGATCCAGGAATTCATTGTAATGATTATAAAATTGATGAACAAAATGAAAATCGTTATGCAGTGTGTGATAAAATCATTCAAGTGATGGAACATGCAGGGCTTATTCATCAAGGGTATACAACGTATATTGAAGAAAGCATTCAGCCTAGGTATCAAGCAAATGTTTATCGTTGCGAGAACTTTGATGAAAGCTTGCCACGTCATACTAGAAGGTTAATCAAAGATGCTTTAAAACGTGATGTGAAAATTGTAAAAGTAGGAAAAGAGCGAATGAAAGACTTTAGTGATGTAGTAGCATTAACGGAAGCAAGAAAAAATGTGAATCTTCGTAATCAAGAGTATTTTGAACAATTGATGGACATTTATAAAGATGACGCTTATTTGTTTTTAGCAGAAGTAGATATACCACAAACACTTGCTAGATTGTATCAACAACAAGCAGAAAACAATCACGAACTTGCTGTGTTAAAAGAAGGCTCACCAAAAAAATTAAGACGTTTAAATGATATTAAGAAAGCTTTAAAAAAAGATATTAAAGAGTTTGAGGAATTTGCGAAGGAAGATGCTCATACAAGTGTCATTGCAGGGATTTTATCAATAAAATTTGGCGATACGATGGAAATGTTATATGCAGGAATGAATGATCGTTTTAAAAAGTTTATGCCACAATATTATTTATATACTGAAAATATGAAGTATGCATTTGCACATGGTTGTCAATACGCTAATATGGGTGGTGTAGAAGGAGATTTACAAGATGGATTAACAAAGTTTAAAGCCAACTTTAATCCATATATTAATGAGTTTATTGGAGAATTTGATTTACCAGTAAATCGTCTGTTATATAAAGCAAGTGAAGTTGCCTATACGATTAGAAAAAAGAAAAATTTAAAGAAATAGAGGAATGAATATGAAAGAGATAAGAGTGAAATCTTTGGAAGAAACAAACCTTTTGGCTGAAAAAATTGCATCATTGTTGCCGATTCCCGCATTAATTACTTTAAGTGGTGATTTAGGAGCAGGAAAAACAACATTTACAAAAGGACTGGCAAAAGCATTAGGAATACATGCGAATATTACAAGTCCGACATTTACTATCTTAAAATCTTATGAAGAAAAGATCACTTTACATCATATAGATGCTTATCGCTTAGAAGGGATCACACAAGACTTAGGATTTGAGGAAATCTTTGATGAAGATGCAGTCTGTGTTGTAGAGTGGTTTGATTATATTGAATATGCCCTACCTAAAAATAGATTGCAGATTGCGATTTCATTAGATGGGGAAGAACGCATTTTTAAGATAGAGGCAATAGGGGAACAATATATAAAACTAGTGGAGGCATTATCATGAAAACTTTATGTATGGATACATCGCATCGTTATTTAGTGCTAGTATTAATAGAAGATGATAAAATTGTCGCCTCATATCAAGAAGTAGCATGGAAAAAACAATCAGAATTGATTTTTATGAAATTAATTGCCCTTATGGAGCAAGCACAATGGAGTGTTGATGATATTCATCGTGTCATTATTACAAAAGGACCAGGCAGTTATACAGGTGTGCGTATTGCGATGAGTATTGCAAAAGTATTATGCACAAGAAAAAAAATCGCATTATATACCCTTTCTACACTGCAATTATACGCAGGATTAAAAGACACTTATGTAATGCTTGATGCACGAAGTGCTCGTGCTTATTTTGGAAATTGTAAAGAGGGCGAATTGCTAGAAGAAATGATCTTGACATTAGATGAAATAAAAAAACGTAAGGATAAGAGTGTGATTGGTGATAGCGATCTTATTGAAGTTGATCCACAGCCAATTGATTTTGCGGCTAATTTTTTATCCCTACAAACGCATGCTCAATTAGTAAGCAATATCCATACGTTAACTCCTGAATATTTAAAAGATGAAAGTGCGTATTTAGGTAAATAAAATGATTCGTAAGATGACGATAGAAGATTTAGATCGTATTGATGAGATTGAGCAAGAAAGTTTCAGCAGTGTTTATAAAATAGAGCAATATGCCTATGAGATAGAAGATAACCCATGTGCGAAATTATTTGTTTTAATGGTAGAAGAAAAGATTGTGGGCTTTATTGATTACTGGATTACCTTTGATAGCTGTCAGCTAACAAAACTAGCAATCGCTAAAGAGGAAAGAGGGAAAGGTTATGCACATACATTAATGCAGTTTATGATTGAAGATGCGATTAATGAAAACTGTGAAGCTATTTTATTGGAAGTGCGTGAAAGCAATACCATAGCGAAAACGTTATATGAAGCATATGATTTTCTTGAAATCAATCGTAGAAAAGGATATTACAGTGATAATCATGAAACAGCGATTGTGACGGGGAAAGCAATAGGAGGATTATAAGATGAAAGATACTTATATACTAGGTATTGAATCAAGTTGTGATGAAACAGCATGTGCGATTGTGAAAAATGGGAAAGAAGTGATTGCTAATGTTGTTGCTACACAAATTGATGTACATAAAAAATTTGGGGGTGTCTTGCCTGAAGTAGCGAGTCGCATTCACGTTGAAAATATTTCCATGGTAATAGAAGAAGCATTAGAAAAAGCACACATGGAAGTAGAAGATGTAGATGCGATTGCCTTTACACAAGGTCCAGGACTGATAGGCTCTTTACACGTTGGGGTACAAGCGGCAAAAACACTTGCTTGGGCTTATCAAAAGCCATTAGTACCAATTCATCATATTAGTGGGCATATCTTTGCCAATCATTTAGTCAGTGATTTAATATTTCCTTTAATGGCATTAGTGGTCAGTGGTGGACACAGTGAATTAGTGTACATGAAAAATGATCATGATTATCAAATTATTGGAACTACACAAGATGATGCCATTGGGGAAGCATATGATAAAGTTGCAAGAGTGTTAGGTTTATCCTATCCAGGAGGACCACAGATTGATCGTTTAGCAAAAGAAGGACAACCAATCTATAAACTACCGACACCACATACACAAGGAATGTATGATTTATCTTTTAGTGGTTTAAAAAGTGGCGTTTTGCAATTTATTGATCGCTGCAAACGTAAGCAAGAAACATTCAATCGTGCAAATCTAGCCGCTTCCTTTCAAGAAACAGCATTAAATTTAATTATGGATAAAACGATGCTAGCATTAGAAAATTATGATGTTAAACAATTAGTACTAGCAGGTGGTGTGGCAGCAAACTCAAGACTGCGTGAAAAAATGCAAACAGCAATGGCAAACAATGATCAAGTACAATTATTGATTCCACCATTATGGTGCTGTACGGATAATGCAGCGATGATTGCCACCGCAGGTTACTTTGCTTACCACAATGGAGTGCGTGCAGATTTTGACGTCAGTGCGAGATCCAGTATTTCTATGTAAGTGAAACAAATTAATTATTTCACAAGCAAGAAAGCTATGGTATACTAGTAATGGTGATAAATTATGAGTGATAAAAAAGTACCAAAGGCAACACTACAAAGGTATCCTATTTATTTAAAAGCACTACGCAGAATGCGTAAATATGGGAAAACAAGAGTCATGTCGAAAGAATTAAGTGAATCCGTTAATATCGAATCAGCAACCATTCGCAGAGATTTTTCATTGTTGGGGAATCTAGGAAAACAAGGATATGGGTATGATATTGATTCTTTAATTGATCGTTTCAATCAAGAATTAGGCGTTGACTTTGATGAAAAAATTATTTTGGTTGGTGCTGGTAACTTAGGTAGAGCATTAATGAAATATAATAAATGGGATCATGTAGTTGGCGAAATAGCCTGTGCATTTGATAAAGACCCTGATCGACAGGGGGTACGTTTTCATATACCTGTTTATGATATGGACGAATTAGAAGAAAAGATACCAGAAGGTTGCCGTATTGCTATTTTGGCAATTTCGGAAAATGTACAATCAACCGTTGACAAATTAGTAGCAAATGGCATTACAGGAATTGTTGACTTTACCCATAAGCACATTAAAGTACCAGAAGGTGTATCAATTAAAATTGTAGATGTTGTCGCATCAATACAAGAGTTAGTATTTGAAACAAATGCGATGAAAAAATAATATAAAGTATAAAAGGAATATAAGGAGGATGTAAACAATGTTAGAATTTATGACAGCACGAGAACTGTATGAAATTGTGTGCAGTGGCTCGCATGTAGAATTAGATACAATTGATTTTATTCAATTAGAAGGTTGGATAAGAACAAATCGTTGCAGTGGGAAAGTAGGATTTATCGAATTAAATGATGGATCATATTTTCGTAATGTTCAATTAGTTTACCGCGAAGGTTTAGCTAACTTTGATGAGGTAAGCAAATATTCCACAGGAGCAGCAATTAGCGTTACAGGGAAATTGAAACTAACACCAGAAGGAAAACAACCATTTGAAATTGAAATAAGTGAAAGTGTTTTAGTCGGTGATTGTGAAGATACCTATCCATTACAGAAAAAAAGACACTCTTTTGAATTTATGCGTGAAATTCCACACTTAAGACCAAGAGCAAATACGTTTTACGCTATTTTTAGATTGCGTTCAGTGTTGTCAATGGCGATTCATGAATTTTTCCAAGATCAAGGATTTGTTTATGTACATACACCAATTATCACAGGAAATGATGCAGAAGGTGCGGGAGAATCTTTCAGCGTTACAACAAGAAATGATGGAAAATATGAAGAAGATTTTTTTGGCAAACACGCATCACTAACGGTATCAGGACAATTACATGTAGAAGCCTTCGCAATGGCATTTAGAGATGTATATACCTTTGGACCAACATTTAGAGCAGAAAACTCTAATACAACAAGACATGCAAGCGAATTTTGGATGATTGAGCCAGAAATTGCATTTGCAGATTTAGAAGATGACATGGATTTAATTGAAGATATGATTAAATTCTGTATTAACTATGTTTTAGAAAATGCCCCAGAAGAAATGAAATTCTTTGAAAAAATGGTGGATAAAGAATGTATTAACCGAATTAAAAAAGTAAGGGATAGTGAATTCAAACGCATGCCATATACAGAAGCTATCGAAATTTTAAAAAACGCTGATGTCAAATTTGAAAACAGTAAAATTGAATGGGGCATGGATTTACAATCAGAACACGAACGCTATATTTGTGAAAAAGTCATTAATGGACCAGTTTTCTTAACGGATTACCCAAAAGACATCAAAGCGTTTTATATGCGTATAAACGATGATAATAAAACCGTAGCAGCTTGCGACTTGTTAGTTCCAGGTGTTGGTGAATTAGTCGGAGGAAGCCAGCGTGAAGAAAGATACGATGTATTAGAAGCACGCATGAAAGAAATGAACATGGAACAAGAAACATTACAATGGTATATGGATTTACGCAAATACGGAGGCTGCAAACATGCAGGATTTGGTTTAGGCTTTGATCGTTTCCTAATGTATTTAAGTGGTATGCAAAACATCAGAGATGTAGAACCTTTCCCAAGAACACCAAGAAATTTAATATTCTAAAAGAGCGAAAGCTCTTTTTCTTTACAAGCAATTCAATCTCAATAATAAACTTCAAATTAATTGGTAAACAAATAAAATGATTGCTTATGAATATTTCCACTTTTCTTTTTTAAAAAATATGTCATAATAAAGAAAAGGTATATTACCGATAATAATAGGAGGGTTTTTAATGAAACACATTATCATGATTAAAGATATGAATTGCGAACACTGTGTAGCAAGAATTAGTAAAGCATTAGAAGAAGTAAATGTCGAACACGAAATCTCACTAGAAAACAAATCAGTATCTGTCGAAAAAAATGGCGACATTGTCGCAAAAGCAAAAAGAGCAATTACTGAAGCAGGGTATACTATTTTATAAATGAAAACAAAAAGATGAATGATTATAAGAGATGATCTAAGTCCTATCAAGCAGATACACAAAATATAAAAATATGTATCTATGGAGGGGCATTAAATCAAAACTAAATACTAATCAATCATCTTTTTTTATATTCAATACAAAGCAGAACTTCCTTTCAAATGTTATTCAAGTAATAACTTTTTTAATGATGGCAAGGAAATAAATAATGAAATTATCAATAATAAGCCTAAAACCAATGAAAATTCATTTGGTTCCTTCAAACAATAAATAGGCAAATGGAAAATAAGAAACAAAGCATATACGAAAGCAAAACCAAACAAATAAAGCCAAGCCAACCATTTTACTATCTTCAAAAATATCACCCTTTCTAATTTATGCATGAAATACAATAACCATGCATAAAGTGTTATGAAAGAAAGGAAGATATGAGTGAAAAAGAAAATAATGATTATTGGCACGATTGTTGTGGTATTGCTTTTAAGTTGTATACTTATATTTAAAAAAGACCCCGTTGATAAACAATTAAAGAATATTATGAAAGATATGAAATCCTATTGTTTAACGGGGGATATGGAAATCAGCAAAGGCGAAGATATAAAAGCGTATAGTATTGAGGTAGGTTACAAAAAGGTTGAAAAAGATGAATTCTTTAGAGTAGGAATTACTGATAAAGAACTGAATCAAACACAAGTGATTCTACGCAATCAAGATGGAGTTTATGTTATCACTCCCACACTTAATCAAATATTTAAATTTGAAGGAGATTGGCCATTGAATAGTTTGAAACCTTATTTAATACAATCAATGGTTGAAATTATGAAAAATAAAGATTGTGTAATCACAAATGGTAAAAATAACTATATTGTAGAAAGCAAGGTCAATTATCCAAATAACAACAATTTTAAAAAACAAAAAATGCAGTTTGATGATGAGTACAAAATACAAAATTTAGAAATTACAGATGATAGTGATGTAATGCAATTAAAAATAGTGTTTGACAAAGTTGATTATGATGCCAAATTAAAAAAAGATTATTTTGCTTTACCTAGTGATTTGCAAAGCGAGGTATCATCTACACCTGCGTTAACACAGGACGACCTTCCATTATATCCAATGACAGTTTTTGATTCTACGCTTAGCAATGCTAGTGAAGTCGAAGTTAACAATGGATATAGGCATGTATTAGAGTATAAAGGGGATCGCAATTTTACCTTAATTGAATCAGTTCCTCAAAAAAGCAAAGAATTACAGACGGTTATCATGTCAGGGGAATTTGTTGATAGTGTAGATGCTTTTGGATTTTATGATGGTAATCATATGGTGATGATGAATAATGGTGTTGAATATACAATCTATTCAGATGATTTAACGCCTGCAGAAATGGTAGATGTTTTATCTAGTATGCAAGTGGTTGTGATGAAATAATATGATAAAAAGAGGAGATGTGTATTATTGTAATTTATCACCAGTGGTAGGCAGTGAACAAGGGGGCATAAGGCCAGTTGTTGTTGTGCAAAATGATAAAGGGAACAAATATTCTAATACGGTCATTATTGCCCCAATATCTAAAAAAATGAGTAAACCACCAATCCCTACGCATGTGATCTTTTCTAGTGATCATCTTAATTATGTTTCGATGATTCTTTTGGAACAGATTAGGACGATTGATAAAAGTCGATTAGAGCAATGGATATGCACTTTAGATGTTAAAACAATGCATGAGATAGATGTTGCATTACATGTTAGTCTTAGTCTTGATTAATATTTATAATGGGGATAGAAGTGATTTGAACTAACAAAAAAACAAGCTCTTGACAAAATAGAAGAGCTAAAACAATATGTTGCAGAGCAAGAAGCAACAGAAAAGAAAG